>JAUIIU010000003.1 GCA_030431695.1 Bacteroidia bacterium
AAGGAGGGCCTCTCGGTGACCGCCCTTTATCGAAACCAGTGGTCTGGTTTCGATGGTGCGCCCGAGACATTCACACTCTCGGCACATGCGCCATTCGGAGATAAGGTAGGCCTGGGATTATCGGCTATACGAGATGAGCTGGGGCCAGTGAGTGAAACTAATGTCTATGCCGATTTCTCTTATACATTGGAAGTTGGCGGAAATACTAAAATAGCCCTGGGGATCAAAGCCGGTGCTACCTTTCACGATGTCGGTCTTACAGACCTGGACCTCCAGGATCCAAACGACCCCTTCTTCTCTCAGGATATCAGCAATACCTATCCGAATGTGGGTGCGGGAGCTTTCCTATACGGCGACAACTTTTATGTAGGGCTTTCCGTTCCGAATCTGCTGAGCTCAGTTCACCTAGATGAAAACGGACTCAAATACGGGTCGGAGACCAACCATTACTTCGCTACGGCGGGTTATGTGTTCCAGGTTTCGGAAAATGTGAAGCTGAAACCGTCCGTAATGGTTAAATCGGCCTTCGATGCGCCGGTATCCTTCGACGGAAACCTGAATGCGCTCTTCTTCGAGAAATTCGAGATCGGGGCTTCATACAGATTAGACGACTCTTTCAGTGGCCTTGTCGGGTTCCAGGTTACTGATAATATCCGAATCGGGTATGCTTACGATTATATAACATCTGACCTTGATGCGGTGGCGAATGCTTCACATGAAGTCATCGTAACGTTCGACCTGTTCTTCAACAAACGAACCTTACGCTCACCGAGATACTTCTAATCCCTAAAATCTAAGTTCAGAAAAAATGAAAAAATTACTTACAATATTACTAGTCATCGCGGTAAGCACAACGGTTTCTACCGCTCAAAATAAAGACACCAAGAAAGCAGACCAGCTCTACGCCCGCTACCAGTATACCGATGCGGCAGCAGCTTATCAGAAGCTCCTTAAAAAAGGAAAGGGCAGCCGATACGTATTCCAGCAGTTGGGCAACAGCTACTATTTCATCAACGATACAAAGAAAGCGGAGACCTACTACAAGCGTGTGGTGAAAGGACGCAAGATCGAACCTGAAGTAGTATATAACTACGCCCAAACGCTTAAGGCGAACGGTAAATTCTCCGAGCACAACACCTGGATGAAGCAATTTGCTGAAATGAAGCCGGAAGATTCAAGAGCGAAGGAATTCATGAAAAACCCGAACTACATCCCGCTGATCATGGATGAAGTTCCGCGCTGGGAGGCCAAGAACCTGGAAGAGATCAATTCGGAGTACTCCGACTTCGGTGCTTTCGTAATGGGCAAGGATTTCTATTTCACCTCGTCAAGGAATACCAAGCGTAAGAATTACGGCTGGAATGAAGAGCCTTACCTGGATATCTATAAAGCAAGTGATGTGGGTGGTACCATAAAGAACGCCAATATCCTGGGGGGAACTGAAGTGAATACAAAATATCACGAAGGAACTGTGGCCATTTCACCGGATGGAAAGCGTATGTACTTCGATCGTAATGACTACTTCGAGGGAGATTACGACAAGAGCTCCGAAGGGGTAAACCAGATCAACCTTTACTATGCCGAATTGATCGACGGACAATGGAGAGGGGTACAATCTGTGCCGTGGAATAGTGATGAGTACTCTGTACAGCATCCTTCGCTAAGCCCCGATGGCAACACACTTTACTTCTCCAGTGATATGCCCGGCGGACAGGGAATGAGTGATATTTACAAAGTAAGCGTGAACCAGGATGGATCATTCGGAACTCCGATGAACCTTGGTGCAGGGATCAATACCGAAGGTCGTGAAGGATTCCCTTCCGTAGATACCAATGGAACACTTTATTTCTCAAGTGATGGCCATATGGGAATCGGAATGCTGGATGTCTTTATGGCGGAAGCTGCTGGAAACGGATTTGGAGAAGTTAAGAACATGGGCAAGGGTGTGAACAGTGGTGATGATGACTTCGCCTTTGTGTTCAACCCTGCAACAATGACTGGATTTGTCTCCTCCAACCGTGAAGGTGGAAAAGGCAGTGATGATATCTACGCGGTAAAGGAACTTGAGATCGCCTGTGAGATCAAGATAAATGTTACGGTACTGAACGAGTATACAGATGGCCCGATCTCGGGTGCGCGTTTGGATCTGTATGATGAGTTCGAAAACAGCCTGAATTCCAGAACTACTTCCGTTGATGGTAAGAGTTTATTCTCTGCTGAATGCGATAAGGGGCATGTGATCCAGGCCGTAATGGAAAACTTCGAAAGCAATGCAGTAGTCGTGGAATCGGCCAATAACACCGAACTGGATGTGACCGTCAGACTTCGTCCGATCGAGGATATCATCGTAGATGATCGCGTAGTGCTGAATCCTATCTTCTTCGACCTGAACAAAGCCAACATTAAGCCGCAGGCTGCATTCGAACTGGATAAACTTGTTGCCATAATGAAGAAATACCCAAATATGAAGATCAAAGTTGAGAGTCATACCGACAACCGTGGCGGTGACGAATTCAATATGGAATTGAGTGAGCGAAGAGCTCAATCCACCGTTCAATACGTGATCTCCCAGGGTGTTGATGCCGCGCGTATCAGCGGTGAAGGAAAAGGTGAAACAGCTCCTAAATTCGACTGTGGCACCAAATGCACTCAGGAACAGCACGACAAGAATCGTCGTTCCGAGTTTATAATTGTAGAACGCTAGTCGTTTTTCAGCTAACTGATTAGCCATCAAAACCCTTCCATTGCGGAAGGGTTTTTATTTACTCCAAAGCGTCAAGTTGTTTTTGTAGTTGAATAATGTGCGGTTCGTAGGCTGGGTCGTTCCACAACTTTAAAGAATCGATCATTTGAACCAGCGTTTCCTTCGAATACCTCTCCTCTTCCTTCGGAAAAAAAGAATCGCGTGGCGCCAGTGAAAAGAAAAGCGAATCACTCCAGTCGTTTCTTTCGCCATCGATAACAAGATGGATCCTGGCCTGCTTTCCCCTGTTAGCGACACTATGCTCAAAATTCACATTGGTGTACCAGCACTCACCTTCTTTCATGATCAATCGCTCTCCGTTAAGGATGAATTCCACTTCGGGATTGGTTGTAACCGGTATATGTAGGCGGAACATACCGTCCTCGTATCCGGAAGCGTGATCTTTGTGCGGATTTATAACGGACCCTATCTCCAGTTTCATCAACCTCGCAGTTAAGATCTTACACTTGAAACTTTCGATCACTTCCTTTAAATACGGGCAATCATCCAACAAGGGCGTGGGTAGAATTTCTCTTTGGTCGGTATGCAGCGCATTAATATTGGACGCATCTCCGCCTGGGGCGTAGAGCGGAATGACGGACCAGTCTCCATCATAGCCGTAAGTATTGAAATGAGCCACCCAGCTATGCGATGAGGCGTTATCAATGTCCGTTTTAAGGCGTTCAGGATCGAACTGAAAAGGAAGTTGCAGGCGATCTATCATTTTTTTGGTTCTACAATCAGGAACACCGAGGTGCTGTCTCCGGTATTCTGAACCTGGTGCCAATCTACTTTTTCATTTGAAAAACTGTAGCCAGTGGGAATCTCAACTTCACGTGTTCCGGTAGTATCGGTAATGGTGAAGGTGCCTCCTGCCAATGTATATCCAAAATGCCGGTCGTGGTAGTGTTTTTCGTGACCAACCCCCGGCGGGAAAGTGCATTTCAGCACACGCAGATGTGCATTTTCCTCAAGCACTTCACAAACCTTCCGGCCTTGCCAGCCGGCTTCCAGGGGATCCGGAAGATTGTGATTGGAATCACAACCCAGTAAACAGAGAAGAAGGATCACAAAATATCGTTTCATCGCTTGCGATTAACAGCCTCGAAGGTACGGAATAAAAATATTCATTCTGAAACAGGGATCCCTAAAACCGTATTTTGATTTAGTTTGAAGTGATCTCGATCTCGTCGAGTTCATAGGTTCCATCCTCGTCGGCATCCCCGGAGCCTGTATATCTCCATGCAATATGTCCGCTTCCTTCGATACAGCTAAGATCAACATATCCCGAGAAGACCCAGTCACCGAAAAAGTCATCGTCCTCAACGATGATCGCGTGAGTGAGAATCTGCCATGTAGCATTCGGTACGGTATCCGGCTCGCCATTCCAATCTGATGAAAATAGTAATTCAAGTGTGCTTTCATCGGCAAAACTATTAGAGGTTTTAAAGTGTAGCTCTTCACCTTGCTGAGAGTCAAATTGAATTTCGGGAGTGATCAGCCACCCGATATTGTCGTCGTCACCGCTCAAATAAGAACCCATCCTGGCGGAGATTCCCAAAGAAGCATTCGTGCCGTCTTCAAAATAAGCTTCCCAGGTCTCGGATCCGGCTTCTACATAATTTGTCCAACCATTGCCTTGTATTGGTTCGCCTTCAGACTGCGATTCAAAGAATTCGCTGAAAAGTACAGTAATCCCCGAACCTACAGCTACTCCACAATCCACGAGCATAGGATCACAGCGATCTGTTGATTCCATATCCAATCCATTCAAGTCATTCAACACCAAATTGAACTCATCACCATAGAAATTATAGGTGAATATCCCTTCCGCGTTGCCCCTTCCAGCGGGCAGATGACTCGAACTGAAACTTGCGTATACGGACGTACTCAATACAATCGAAGAAGTCTCCGAACAACTCTCCAGGGTTCGCTCACCGTCAAATTCATCAAACGCTTCTCCGGCAAAAGTCAGCGGGTAATCACCCAGGACCTCGTCCCTGTGAAATTGCACATCACTAAGTTTTATATAGGTGTTTATGTACGTTTCATCAAGTGTAGAGATTGGGGCCGCCAGGGGTTCAATAGTGCGTACTACGGTGTCCCTGATTACAAACTGGAACATCCTGGATTCGGAGATCTGGCCGATCCTGTTCCCATCCCTGTAGCCTACCGTAAGCTGTCCGCTGTCCATCCCAGCAGTCAGGCCCGATAGGCGTATGTATACCTTTCTACCGGGTTCAAAGCTCTGGTAGAGGGGATTGGCGTCCAACTTGATCCTGAGCCCGGCATCAGGCTCAATATAATTATCCTGGATGATGAGTTCTTCGAAAAAATTTCCCTGTTCATCGGTAGAAATAACGTATCCACTCACGTACAGGTCATCTTCAACCAGGAGCAAGGTATTCCCTGAAGTAATTATTTGTTGTTCTAGGGCTTCCCTTAGTGCTGAAATACTTATTTCAGCCCCGCTTAGTTCAATTATTTGTGGCTCCGGTGAAGGAACTTCAAACTCTTCATTATCACAATTTGTGAAATTAAACGTAATGATGAGCATGATCAGGGTTCGAATAAATCTTGATTTTGTCATGGTGTGAATTTTTCAGAAACGGAAATAAATACTTAAATAATAGGTGGTGCCATTCCCAAAGAAATAGCGGTTACCAAACAAAGGTCCATACGATCTCCCCTCTTCCTCCAATCGCTGCCTGTAACTCACTCTTCGAGAATCTTCGAAACCTCCTGTTCGATATTTGGTGTCCAGCAGATTGTTTACTGAAGCAAAAAGTCCAAAGTTGTATGATTTTATCCGCCAGGTCTTTCCTCCTACCAGGTTGACAAGGAAATAATCTTCCAGTCTTTCCTGTTTCAATAGCTTCCTTGCGATATCTTCATCATAGTCGTTAAAAGGTAAACCATCCCTATCGGTGTAAAAATCCCGGGTACGCCTTAGCAAACTAATATCCACATAGGAGTTTGTGAAATAATTGACAGAAGCCCCTGCCCACCAGTAGTTAGGATCCCTGTATTCGATACCAAACTGGTAGGCTCTGTGGGGGCCACCGGCCACATTATAGTTTTTCAGGTGTACCTTTCGTTTGCCCAAGGAAACCAGGTCGTTTCCTTCAACAAAATCATCGTTTACGTCGAGATCAAAATCATCTCCGGACAGGTAGAGTTCAGGATCGTTTGTATAGAGATATTGTCCAAAAGAAGCTACTGCCTTGATCTTAATAACCGACAACAGTGTTGCTTCGAGAGCGGCCTCCACACCAACATTCCTCGTGTTTAAACCGGTAACCACTTCCTGGACGAAGGCGTTATTGTCCTCGCTTCCCAGAGCATTCTGGGTAAAGTAGAACCCTAAGTCTGTCTGGCCTGTCACGTCTACATAAAATCCCGAGATCCTTGCATCAAATTTGGTAGACCTGTACATATAACTTAGGTCTGCAAACAATACTTTTTCAGACTCCAGCCCTTCTACAACATCATTGTTCTGTCTCGGATTGGCAAATGAATTTCGAAGCAGGGGAGGCCTTACATCATAGGCCGCATTCACATCGGTAAAGTGTCTGCCGTTGATGTTGTATGTCCCTCCTGTTTTTGCACCAATGGAGATAAAAGAAAGATTCTCACTTGCACCCAGGGATCGATTCTCTTCGGGAAAATAACCGTTTCGGACGAGGCCTTCCCTCTGATAGCCTATATTCCCTGCTTTTGCGGCGAAATAGAACTGCATCCTGTCAAGCCGAACCTGTGCCTGGACAAAACCATGAAGCTCTGTTACTCTCAACAAATAGTTGTATTTGTATCGTTCACCCTGTTTTGCAATTCGTTCCGGGTTATCCAGATCATTCTGAACCTGATCTATGTTAGAACCGAAATAGTCTATATCCCGAAAGCCACTACCACCCAACACGTCGTTTACAATAGCATAGTTGGAACTGTTCAGTTTTCGAAATTCCACCTTCCCATTTATGCTTAATCTCTGGTTTATCCTGGTTGAGAGGATGTTGTTGAAAACAAATAATTTATCGGCTGTTACATCTTCCTGAACAATGATCCGGGAAAGTCCATCCGTTGTATTTGTATTCATAAGATAGAAGCTGTCCCAGTTCAATTGTCCATTATCGATAAATTCCTGTTGGGCTTCATATGCGAGTCGGAAATCATAATTCGTAGGCTGTGGGTCCCTGAGGAAATAACTTGGCAATCGCTGGTAGTAATTGGGAGCGGGATTTCGAATTCCGCCATAATCCAGGCGTGTATTGCCCAACTCTCCGAACTGATAAAGAACATTTGAGTTTAAACTAAAGGAATCCGAAACATCCCAGAAATGATTCAGCATCACTATAGGTTCTTCCACTCGTCTTCCACGGGCACTTCTAACCACACCTTCCTGATAACCCCAGTGAGGGTTATAGCTCCTCCCTTTCAACCTTTCCACTTCAGAAGTGAGGGCAGTTCCCCTGCCTCTGCGAACCGGGGTGTACATAGCGGAAATATTCAAGCTGTTCCCGGGGCCAAGTTTCTTTTCAACAGCCACAAAAAATGAGTTCGCATTGTAGGCCGTTCCTTCAACATATCCACTATTCCCGAATCTCCGTGATGCCAGGATGGAATAGGACCAACTTCCCGAGGTCAAACCACTGTTATAGGATGCCATGATCCTGTATTCATAACTACGGTTTGCCATTGCCAGGGAGAGCTTACCGCCTTTAGTGTAGGACGAGGCGCGCATAGTGATATTGTTTGTACCCGTCAGTCCGCCGTAGTCGTAATCACTTGCCGTATTATTTCTACTGAATTCCCGAATGCGCTGGGCATCGTTCAGTCCGCCTATACTTCCCCATTGCGGCCTGCCATCGTAGAACTTGTTGAGAGCAACACCGTTTATAAGTAAACGGGCATTCTTACTTTCCAATCCCCGTGGCTTGAAGAAGGTAGGGCTGAAATCATATGCAACCGCGTTCAGGAAAACATCTCCTGAAGCATCGAGCAATCCCGAAAAATTAGCAGTCACTTCATTCTCCTCATCGAGTTCATAGTCGGTTAAGCTAATCACCGATATATCGGATTGTATGGAGCTTAGGTCCCCTTCCAATAGGACAGGGTCGAAATTGATATGTTCACCTTTGTCAACCACCAACCTGAATTTTTTGTCCAGGTAACCTTCCGCCTCGATCAGGAGAATTTGTTCCCCTTCGATCGCATCATCGCATACCAGTAGGAAAGTCCCGTTTTCTGATGTAGTTGCAGAGATAGAACTGTTCAGAATAAAAACCCTGGCACGCGTTACAGGCTTGTTGGAAAACAGATCGAGTACTCGTCCGCTAATATTGGTTTCCTGTGCACAACTCCAACCGTTTGAGAGCACTATGGCACAAATGACTAGGTTAAATAGCTTCACCTGTAATTCGAATTAAGTAGCTGAGGGAAGTCTGAACTTCTGTCTGTAGCTATCAGGGAAGTGAGAACACTGCGAAGACTCTAAAAGTATTTAAAAATCCAACTGAAGAGATAGGAAAGGTGCTGAATATTTTGAATTGTCTCCTTGATTTCATGAATTGTCGGTCAGGAAAAATCTGGTTTTAGTACATTGCGGGACTTCCCGGTTCAAACATTCAGAGTATGATACGTTTGAAAGCTATACAAAGGTTATCCTTTCTTTTCTTTTTGCTCCTTTTTGAACTTTCAGCTCAAAACAGTAAGGACTATAAATTATTCACGATCGCCTTTTACAACCTCGAGAACCTGTTTGACACGAAAGATGACCCCATTACCTTCGATAATGACTGGACTCGTGGCGGCAAATACAACTGGACAGAATATAAGTACAGTCAAAAACTGAAAAACCTGGCCCGTGTGATCAGTGAAATTGGAAGAGACAAATCTTCACAGCCTCCGGTGATAATTGGGGTATGCGAAGCGGAAAACCTGGCCGTATTGGAAGCCCTGGTTCAACAACCCGGGTTAAAGGATTATAACTATTCCATAATACATTTCAACTCACCGGACAGGAGGGGAATCGATGTTGCTCTCCTTTACAGGACAGGACTATTCGTCCCGGTAAATGAAAGATCCATCCGGCTCTTACTATATGAAGCAGAGGATGGAAAAAGGATATATACGCGTGACCAGTTGGTTGTAAGTGGAAATCTGGATGGGGAACCAATACACCTCTTGGTAAACCACTGGCCTTCGAAGAGAGGCGGTGATCTAAAGAGCAGGCCTAGGCGTATCAAGGCGGCTAAACGCAGCAAGCAGTTAATAGATTCACTCTTCAGTATTGATCCGTATGCAAAAATAGTGTGCATGGGCGATTTCAACGACGACCCAAACAGTGTAAGTATAAAGAAGGGGTTGAATACATTACGTAGCAAGGATACGCTGAAGTTCAAACGAATGTTCAATCCTATGGAAAAAATGTTCAAAAAAGGTTTTGGATCACTTGCCTACAGGGACAACTGGAATCTATTTGACCAGATCCTCGTTTCCACAGAACTTTTGAGAAAGGACAATGGCGAACTGGGTTTCTACAAGGCCGGTATACACAATAGCATCGAATTGCAGACTGCTTCAGGAAGATATAAAGGCTATCCTTTCCGAAGTAATAATAGCGGGCGATTCACGGGAGGGTATAGTGATCATTTCCCTGTATTTATATACTTGATCAAGGAAATGGACAATTCCGAAGAAAACTAGATCAACTAAACCACTGCGCCCATGGGATACGGCTCAAGGCGAAGATAAGTGCCAGGGCGTAGAATAATGTCAGCACGCGGAATTTTGGCCCGGAAACCAGCTTCTTTTTGTGTTTGGAGTAGCCAATTGTTACCAACACTACTACAATGATCATGATCAGCGGGTGTTCCACGGCGTAAAGACGAGCCTCCGAATTCTTCATGATCTCCCCCATCCCCATATTGCTGAAATTCTTCATGCCGAACGGGGAAACAAAATAAAGTACCAGCCCGATCAGGAACTGTATATGGGTTACGATCAGGGTGAATAAAGCAAGCCGAAAGTCCTTTGGTTGATACTCTTTCTTCCCTACCAGGCCGGCCAGGGAGTTTACGGTTGCGATGATCAACATAAAAAGGACCAGGTAGGCCCACCAGGAGTGGATGAACTGAACGGTAGTGTACATAGGTTGGTTTTTTGAACGCGATTAAAGATACGGATTATTCCATAAAAAAAGAGCCGGCGATAAGCCGGCTCTTCAGATTATTATCTTCTGAATATTAGAAGTTCAAACGCAGGCTGGCGTTGTATGTTCTTCCAACTCCAAGGTAGTATCCGAATTGATCTCTCTGGTTAATGTATGCTTCGTTGAATACGTTGTATACATTTCCTCTGAAAGTAAGACGTTGTCCTCCAAGGTTGAATTTGTATGTAATACCGGCATCAGCTAAAGTATAGGCTGGCAAACGCTCTGCCTGGTATCTCATTCCTGCCTGAGCTGATGCAACAACATCATCAGGGTTTACAAATCCGTACAGGTCGGTGTAGATATTGTAGTCACCGTCCAGAGTAAGATTGTCACAAACTTTAAGCGATAATCCTGCTCCAAAAGAAGTTTGAGGTGCGTTACCTACTTTAGTTCCGGTAAGGTCCAGTGTACCATCGGTGATAACGAATTCACTTGTGTCATCATCTTGTCTGGTAAAAGGAGTTTCACCATCATACTTCCAGTTTCCGATAGATCCGTAACCTCTGAATCTCAATGAGCTGGCTGTTGGGCGATATTCGAAATCGAATTCAAGACCCTGGTGTACCTGGGTTACATCTGTGAATCGGTCTGTATAGAATACCGGGTTCTTAGGATCTGTATTATCCTCACCACCCGTAGCTAGGAATCTGTTACCCCATTCAGTGCGGTAAACATCCACGTTGATTCGAAGATTATCGTTTTGGAAACGATACCCGGCTTCAAGACCAAGGATTTCTTCATTGTCAATTTCCGGCTCAAGGATATCATTCGATCCACGGATATCACGGAAGATATTGTCAAGGAATGGCTGACGAGAGAACTGACCGGCATTTGCAAATATCGAGTGGTTTTCGGTGATGTTATAAGAAGCCCCTCCTTTAATGTTATAACCTGTTTTGTTTACTTTATCAGACTTCCCGGCATTTTCAAGGTCGTAACGCTCTTCACGTTGGAACGACTGAGTTGAGAAAGCTCCCTGTACGAAGATGGAGAACTTATCGGTAGCATACTCTACCTGTCCGAATCCACCAAGGTAGTTGATGTTCTCAGAGTAGTCAAAGTCAATTCTGTCACCTTCTTCAGCAAAATCGAACAATGTGCTCCATGGGCTAGCCTCGAACTCGTTCATGTACACCTGACCATTATCCATAAGTCCTGAAAGGCCTAAAAGGTCATTAACCTGGCGGAAGTGATCTCCCTGGTATAATCTACCGTCGAAACCAACGTTGATATTCCAGTTCTCTCCGGCGTCAAGGTTCAAGCTTGAAAGAAGACCGTACCAGTTGTGGTTGTTCATAGAAGATCTTCTGATACGTGCATCAGAGAAATCTCCAATCCCATTCTCTGCGATAGCGAGGTTGTTATCCACGATAGCGTCGAAATCGATCTCACCGTTGATACCCATACGAACTCGGCTTCCGCGTCCGTACATTCCTGTTCCACCTCCACGGCCCCAAGAGGCATAGGCTACTGTAGAAAGATCGGCGTTGTCACTGATATTCCAGTCCCAGTTAAGGTTGGCAACCGGCTTGTGGTAGAAGTTTCTTCTTTCAGTATATCTTTCACCATTTAGGAATCCGGTGTTGCTATTATACTTTTCACCATAAAGTTCGTAGCTATCCAAACCATTTGAGAAATTCTGGTCGTGCCACTGAGGTGCACCGGTGATAAGGAAGTTGAAAGCATGGTTGTCATTAGGCTTGTACCCAACAGAGAACAAGTAGTTCTGTCCTTGTCCGGCTGTACCTCTTGCATACTTTCTGTGTCCCTGCCAGTGATCCACAAGGAATGAGAATGCCCAACCACCTTCGCTCAATCCGGTGTTGTAGCTAGCAGTTCCTTTGAAGTAACTATCGTTACCTGCCAGGAATCGTACAAATCCACCCTGGGTTTGAGAAGTGGTCTTAGAAATGATGTTCACGGTACCACCAACGGATGAGATGGCCAGTTTAGATGAACCAAGTCCTCTTTGAACCTGTACAGCATTTGCTACATCGGCCATACCGGCCCAGTTAGACCAGAATAATCTCCCGTCTTCCTGGCTGTTGATAGGCTGACCATTTAAAAGGAATGCAGTATTGGTGTCACCAAATCCACGAAGGAATACCTGGCTGTCACCAAATCCACCTGCCTGGTTACCTACGTAAACCGAAGGTGTGTTCTTCATTGCTTCGGTAAATTCAACGTTACCAGCTACCTTAGAAGTAATTTCCTGAGCGGTGATCGTAGATACTGCTACTGGAGTTTTACGATCGGTTGCAAGGTCGATAAGTCCTGTACCGATAATTACAACTTCTCCAAGACTGGCAGCATCAGCATCCATAGAAATTGAACCTACGTTAGCTGCGCCATTGCTCAGAGTAAATGAAACGGTCCTGGTTAAATAACCAAGGTAAGAGATCTGAAGTGTTCCCGAATTCGATGATACGGAAACAGAGAAGTTCCCGTCGAAATCGGAAATCGTCCCATTTGATGTACCTACCTCAACTACACTAGCGTTAGGTAGTGGTCCTCCTAGATCTGCATCCTGTACAGACCCGGTAACTGTCCCTTGTGAAAAAGCTACAAAACTACTGCACAAGAAAACTAAAAGTAAAAGTCTTTTCATAGTTTGATGTTTAGTTTATGAATATCGGGGCAAAATTACTGCCTTTATGTTTCTTAAAATAATTTTTTCATTAAGAAAACATTAATAATTTACCCTCATACTAAAATACTGGTTTATGCGTAATGGTTTGACAACTAGCCAGTTATTTAAGAACAGGGTTATCAACAATTAAATAATTGTGAACTTAAAAGGAAATGCAGTCGAGTTTTTCCTTCAATGGGGCGATAAATTCAAAGTATTGCGGTTGTAATTGCTCTGATAACGGCTCGGATGTAGGAAGATCTTCCTTGAACGGATCTACCTGGCGACCGTTCTTCCAGAAACGATAGCACACATGTGGTCCGCCGGTGTTTCCGGTCATTCCTACCCAGCCAATCACGTCTCCCTGGCGCACAAAATCGCCAACCTTCACATTTCTGCTCTTCATGTGCAGGTACTGAGTTTCGTAAGTGCTGTTGTGCCTGATCTTTACGTAGTTCCCGTTGCCCCCTCTTCGTTCCGACTTAGTAACCGTTCCATCAGCAGTTGCCATGATCGGAGTTCCGATATTGGCGGCAAAGTCGGTCCCTTTATGCGGACGAAGTTTATACCCGTAATACTTTATGCGTCGTTTCAGGTTATATCGGGAGGAGATCCTG
Source organism: Bacteroidia bacterium (assembly GCA_030431695.1). Lineage (GTDB taxonomy): Bacteria > Bacteroidota > Bacteroidia > Flavobacteriales > Flavobacteriaceae > Pukyongia. The sequence continues at coordinate 13,203 of JAUIIU010000003.1, forward strand.
CTGAACTTTACAGGCGCTTTTAAAAAGGCTCTTCTGAGATTCTCGGCATTTTCATCATAGAAATCGGGAATGTTGTTAACGGTGTCCCCCACAAAACTGAAGGCGTAAAGCGGCTTGCCCTTGTGTTCAAAATAGGCAGCCTTGATCTCGTCCAGTCCGGCCGGAATACTGTCATTGATGAACTTTTCAGTATAAACAACCCTAAATCGATCTCCGGGTTGTATCGCGAAGAAATTGATGGTCCAGGCATAGATATTGGCCAGGCGTTCACTCATATAAGGGCTTAGATCATTATCCGCCATGGTTTGATACAAGGAACTGGTAATCACTCCGGAAGCAGATTTCTCAACATAACTTACCGGTTTCCTATTGGTATATGCTGAAATGCTATCCCGAAAGTCCACAACTGCATAATCGACCTTGTTCTTCTCGTAGATAAAAACCTGTGTCTGGTTCAGTGAGTCCCTGGAATTCAGTAAAACGTAAGGCTTCCCCACCACCATCTTACGCACATCGAAACTATCCTGAAAACGGGTTGCAACGGCAAAAATCTTATCCTGGGTGACCCCGTAGGCATCAAGTATATCCCCGAAGGTATCTCCGGGTCTTACCGTATCGCGAACTACATTGAAATCGTTGAGGATATAACCGTATTCTTCGATGATTTCGGGAACAACTTCTGTTATTTCTTCGGTATCGTCTTTAAGATCGGTACTGCATGCAGTAAGCAGCAGCAGTAGAATGGGGAGTAATAAGGTTAGTTTTTTCAATGTTTTAATTATTTCCGTCTACACATCATGCCCCCAGTTCTCTAATTCTTCGGGGGTCCATACATCAGGGAAGAAAATTCTCCTCTGGTATTTCGGCAACATATATTTAGCCCAGTCACTACCTCCGGTAGCTTCTTCGGGTTCATTTCCGTGGTTGAGATATTTAACAGCGGTATTGTAATGGGCCATTACCCATTTGATATTCACTGTCCGGTCGTAATGCCTCATGGCCTTTCTCAATTTCGGGTCTTTTTGAACCGATTCCGGCAAGCTCTTGAACTTAGCGTACAAATTTATGGTATTATATTCTTCCGTAAACGCGACAAACTCATTTTTATATTTTTCTTCGAATGCTCTGAGCAAATAACTCTTTTTTCCAGTGTTATAGTCCTTGCCAGCTGCCTGCCAATATAAGTGTTCCAGGGCGTGTTCATAAGGAGTGTCGCGATCTATGGTTTCTCTGAAACGCGCATCAATGAGATTGATCAGGTCTGTGGAAGCGAATTCGATCTTTCGGTATTGTGCACTTTGGAATCCACTGGCGGGCGCAAGTGTGTTTCGGAATTTAAGGTATTGTTCCACTTCCATTCCCTCGGTCATGATCTGGAAAGAAGAGGTAAGCATATCAAAATACCGACTGATCCTCAACAATCTGGCCGAAAAGAACTCGACCGTAAGGTTCTCATGATGGGATACCTGCTGTATTTCCCAGAGGACCATCTTGAATAACAGCTCATTTATCTGGTGGTAGATGATAAAGACCATCTCATCGGGCAGCGTGGTACGTTGTACCTGGAGATTCAGCAGGGCGTCTGTCTGGATATAGTCCCAGTAGGTCATAGGTTCTCCGTAGAGCAATCCTTCAAGGTGGGTATCCAGGTCCTGGCCAATGGCATCGTATTTTTGCTGAAGTTGCTCCAGGAGCTTTTTGGTTTCCGGTTGTATTTCCATTTATTTCGGTTAGTCTACGACTATTTTAAACGAATGCTGAAGGCCTTTGAATTCTGTTAAGGTAGCCTTTAACGACCCTACGGCCAGGTCTGCCTTTATCAGGAGTGGTATCTTGTTGTCGTCGTCACTCACCCAAACCGTTAAGCTTTCCTTTTCTTTAAATACCCTTCCTGCCTGTACATAAGGCCTGAAAATGAGGCAGGGAACTTTCCCAAAGTTAGTTTTTAAGGTTTCCCTACCCAAAAATTTGAGTCGGAATTTATAGTTCTCCTTGTCGAAGAACATATTCATATCCACCGTATCTCCTTCGGAAATAGTATTGACATCCAGGTTGTTACGCAGGTAATAGAATGCCGAAACCATATCCTGGGCATCACGCGGGAAGCTTACCGTTTCCTTGGTCTCGTGTTTCTTGTTATGAACCAGCGCCCGGCCCGATTCGTGATCGAAATCGATTTGTATATCCTTGGTATGACCCCCTTCATCTATTTTCCGAATAAAGCGATATGGGCGGTCATTGTATTTATCAATATAGGATTCGTAATAATCCTCGACCTTGAAAAAAAGTTTGGACAGTCCCGTGGTCTTCCCTTCCCCCTGCACGTGATACACGCTCCGGCCGTCGAGGTACTTATTATCTACCTGAAGCGTAGCATACCCGGCAGTTACAAAACCATAATGCACACGAAACTTGAACCACTCACCATCTCCATAGGCCTGTTTCTGGGGGAAAACAGCCGTGATCGAAAAGAATAAAAAAAGCGTTACCAGCTTTTTCATAGCATAAGTTTTATTAGTTGGTAGTTTCAGTACAACTACAATGCCAAAGCAAAAACTCCATCTTTTAGACGATGGAGTTTTTACTACGTTACAACTTACAGTGTCCCGCGCATGGCCTGCTCTCTTTCGATCGACTCGAAGAGTGCCTTAAAATTACCCGCACCGAAACCTTTGGCGCCCATCCGCTGGATGATCTCGTAGAACAGGGTAGGCCTGTCCTCCACCGGTTTTGTAAATATCTGAAGCAGGTATCCTTCTTCATCGGCGTCCACAAGGATCGACAATTTCTGAAGTTCTTTCAGGTCCTCCTTCATCATCTCCATGTGTTCACCTAAACGTCCGGGGATGTCATCATAGTATGTTTGAGGCGGTGGCGGAAGGAATTCCACTCCCCTTGCCTTCAATTCGGCAACCGTTCTGATGATGTCATCGGTTGCCAGCGCAAGGTGCTGAACGCCGGAGCCTTCATAGAAATCGAGATATTCTTCGATCTGCGATCTCTTGATACCTTCGGCAGGTTCGTTGATCGGGAATTTTATACGTCCGTTACCGTTACTCATAACCTTACTCATAAGGGCAGAATATTCGGTGTGTATCTGCTTGTCGTCAAAGGAAAGGAAATTCACAAATCCCATCACTTCTTCGTACCATTTCACCCAGGTGTTCATTTGTCCCCAGCCAACATTACCCACCATATGATCGATATACTTCAGTCCGGTTGGTTCAGGGTTATAATCCGATTCCCATTTTTGGAATCCAGGCAGGAAAATTCCGTTGTAATTCTTCCTTTCCACAAACATGTGTACGGTTTCACCATAGGTATAGATACCGGCGCGTACCACTTCACCGTGTTCGTCCTGCTCCACAAATGGTTCCATATAGGATTTAGCACCCCTGGCAGTGGTCTCTTCCCAAGATTTACGCGCGTCGTCCACCCATAGTGCAATCACCTTCACCCCATCTCCATGTTTAACGATATGGTCATTAATGGGCGATTTACTGTTCAGAGGTGTGGTAAGGACCAGTTTGATCTTGTCCTGCTTCAGCACATAGCTAACCGTATCCCTCGATCCGGTCTCCAGGCCTTTATAGGCAAAGGACTGAAATCCAAATGCCGTTTTGTAGTAATGCGCAGATTGCTTTGCATTTCCTACATAGAATTCAACATAATCGGTTCCCAACAGTGGTAAGAAATCCTGGGCTCCTTCGAATATTTTTTCGAGTCCGTAGTCAACGGATTTAACTTCTTTACTCATTTTATTCTTGTTTTTGACTTCCAACGTACTATGATCTGTGTTTCCGTAGTACTTCGGAAGAAAATTATTGTTAGATTAATCTAGCCACGACTGGAAATAGGTGTCGTCGGCAATCTTCATTGCTTCTTCCGTAACCTTGAGTGGTTTGAAGGTATCCACCATAACAGCCAGCTCATCGGTCTTTACCTGCCCGATACTTCTTTCGGTTGCACCGGGGTGCGGCCCGTGTGGGATTCCGGCAGGGTGCAGGGAAATATGTCCCGCGTCGATATCGTTCCTGCTCATAAAATCCCCATCCACATAATACAGCACCTCATCGCTGTCGATGTTGCTGTGGTTATACGGTGCCGGGATACTTTCGGGGTGATAATCGTACAATCGAGGCACAAAACTGCAAACCACAAAGGCATCAGTCTCAAAGGTCTGATGCACCGGTGGCGGTTGATGGATTCGGCCTGTGATCGGTTCGAAATCGTGAATGGAGAAAGCATAGGGGTAGTTATAGCCGTCGTAACCAACAACATCAAAAGGGTGGGTTGCATAGACCATTTCTATGATCTCGTCCTGTTTCTTGACTTTCATCAGGAACTCACCCTTTTCGTCAAAGGTCTCCAGTTCATCAGGTCTGCGGATATCACGCTCGCAGAACGGAGAGTGTTCCAACAACTGCCCGAACCAGTTTCGGTAACGTTTGGGCGTGTAAATTGGCCGGTAGGACTCTACGATGAACAAACGGTTATCTTCGGTGTCGAAATCGATCTGGTAGATCATTCCTCGCGGGATCAACAAGTAATCCCCGTACTTGAAATCCAGGTTGCCCATAAAGGTCCTGAGCTTCCCACTACCCTTGTGGACAAAGATCAGTTCGTCGGCGTCCGTATTCTTGTAGAAATACTCCCGAAGCGAATCTTTGGGTGCCGCAAGGATGATATTACAGTCGCTGTTCGTGAGTACAATTTTCCTACTATCAAGGAAATCATTCTCTGCCGGAACCTGGAAGCCCCGGAACCGGTATGATTGCAAATTGTTAGCCTTGGCGACCTTGGGTGCAACACTGTATTGCTTTTTGATGTCCACCACCTGGGTAGGACGGTGTTCGTGGTACAGGTTACTGTACATCCCGTCAAACCCGATCGTCCCGAACAACTGTTCAGCATAAAGTGAACCGTCCTTTTTTCGAAACTGTGTGTGGCGTTTAGGAGGTATTTTTCCTAATTTATGATAAAGTGGCATGTTAATTCATTTTACGTTAATACTTACTTGAGAGGTAATAAAAACGCATCATTCCGGATTTCTCTTGATCAGGAATTTCAGATAGAGGAGTAAATATTTCCAGGTTTTTACAGCCATTGAACAAATATCGGAAATTTTTTAACGCCTTCGGGCGATCTAACTATTAAAAACTGAAGCCGATACGGACATACCACTCACTATTGTCGTTCTCCGGTGAATAGGCGTATTTGAGTTCCATCGGACCCAGAAATGTCTCCATTCCATATCCTATCGCATAACCGGTATAATCGATCTCTTCTATCCACTCACCTGTTTCGAACAACCTGTCACCTACATTGCTGATGTTGGCAGAAACATTCAGGTGATTCTTCCTGGCGAATTCATAGTCCAGGGACAGGGAACTTTTCAAATAGGTGTCACCCCTCAAACTGAGCGCTTCATAACCGTACAAAGGCACAATGTTATTTATTTGCTGAAATCCATACCCACCAACAAAAAAGTCCAGTGAGCGGGTATTTCTTCCTCCTATCTTAAAGCCTCCTTCAACAGATGCGAGAAAGGTAAGTTTTCTCGAAAGTCCCTGTGCATAACCAAGGCTTGCCTTGGCGATCGAAAATTCCTCGAAATTTTCATTGCTTCCATTGGCGATCCCATAAAAGTGAAAATCGCCTTCCATGAAGATCCCCTGCGACGGGAAGAACGTGTTGTCCAGGGTGTCGTATTTCAGGTACCCGAATACGCCAAAATAGTTGGTATTCTCGAAAATCGTTCGGGGCTCATTATTTTCATCTATCCCAATGGTCTCCGATAGATAACGCAACCATTTGTGTTCTACTCCACCCCCTATCAGGAATGTCCTTCGGAACAAGGTCTCCACGTATACCTGGTTTGTAAGATCACCGTATTTTAACTGAAGCTCATTGAGCTGCAGGTTTGGCTCTGAGATCATTTCAGGAAGAATGAAGTTTGTACGAACATCCTTTTCAAAAAAACTGTAGCGGGAATTCAATCCTATGCTCCAGTAGTACCCTTTGTCGATGTAGTAGTTGAAATTGTAACGCAGGTTGTCTCCCACAATGAAATCGAAGGAGGCAATATCGTTATTGGTGAACAGGCGCTTTCTAGTGATATTGATCAGTGCGGCAGTCCTGTACAGATCGTCATAATGTGCCCCAAGCCTCAAGAGGTTCCTCGAATCGCTCTCGATCAACTCGAAATACAGTTTATGTTTTCCCTCTGCCGTTTCTACCATTCGATAGTTGATATCCTGGAAATTTCCGGTAGCACTTAGGTTATTAATTCCCTCGTTCAATCTCACATAGGAGATCATATCCGGAACCCTAAGTTTTAGTTTCCCAAGCACATAGGCCCGGGTGTAATTGACATTTCCCGATATTTCTACACTTTCGATATAAATGGACGATTCTTCGTAAAATTCGGGCTTCCTGCGATCCCGTGGCGACTGTTTCTCCGCCAGTTCGGCCAAACGGGACTCAAATCTCCTGGCAGCCTCCTCACCCGCATCGATTATCTTTCGTCCGTCGTCAAAGGAAACGACAGTATACCGATCCATGTTCGGGTTTATGTAGATATCAGTTTTCTTTCGTTTCTCAACCATGTCCTCAATGGTTCGGTAATTATTTATCTGAACCAATACGTCGAATGCCGAATTGAGCTCCTTTCGGGTCTTGAGTGAATCCTGCACGTCCACCCCGATAATGATATCCATCCCTTTGTTCCGAAGTTCCTGAACCGGGTAATTGTTCTTCACACCTCCGTCGATAAGGACCTTATCGTCAATGATCACCGGACTGAACAATGAAGGGAGCGCACCACTGGCCGAAATAGCCTGGGGCAAATACCCTGTTTCAAGCATGATCGCCTTCCCGGTTTCCACATTTGTCGCCATACAAAAGAACGGAATGGGTAATTTGCTGAAATCGTCTATCGTGCTCACATGGGATGTTAGCCTGGAAAAGAGGTTGTACACATTCTGACCCTTCGACAAACCACTTGGAAAACTTACCTTGAACCCGTCGAATGGTAGGGTAACTGCGTATTTGTTGGCCTCCGACTTCTCGTAAAAGGTCTTGGAGGTCCTGGGTATCTCGTCCTGGATCAATTCGTCGAAATCCAGCTGCTCGAAGATGGAATCCAGTTGATGAGCCGAATAACCCGAAGCATACAATGCCCCGATGATCGCGCCCATGCTGGTTCCGCCGATATAATCTATTTCGATACCGCTTTCCTCGATGATCTTCAGGGCACCAATGTGCGCGAGCCCCTTGGCGCCTCCACCGGAAAGCACAAGCCCGATCTTGGGATCTTCCGTTTTATCCTGTGCAACAAGGGAAGTCGCAAACATCAACAATACTATGTATAGAAATTTCAGCTTCATTCGATTGATTGATAGTACGTATATATTTTCTTAGCCTTATCCGTACCGATCACTTCGGCCAGTTCTTCAAAGCCAGCCTCAGATATACGCTTACTGCTTTTAAAGTGTTTCAACAACTGGATCACCGTTTTCTCCCCTATCCCGGGTATGGTTTCCAACTCTGTATTCAACGCATCTTTGCTGCGTTTATTCCTGTGGAATTCAATCCCAAACCTGTGAGCTTCATTTCTTAACTGCTGAATGACCTTCAGGGTTTCCGACTTCTTATCCAGATACAGCGGTATCGGGTCGTCCGGGTAGAACAGTTCCTCCAGCCTTTTTGCGATACCAACAATGGCGATCTTACCTCTCAGATCCAGTTTTTCTAGGCTCTTAAGGGCCGAAGACAACTGTCCTTTCCCCCCATCTATGATGATAAGTTGTGGCAAGGGTTGCTCTTCTTCCTGCAGTCTTTTGTAGCGGCGATACACTACCTCTTCCATAGAGGCAAAATCGTCCGGCCCTTCCACGGTTTTTATGTTGAATTTTCGGTAATCCTTTTTGCTGGGTTTGCCGTTCTTGAAAACCACGCAGGCCGCTACAGGATGTGTCCCCTGTATATTACTATTGTCAAAACATTCGATGTGGCGAGGTTCTTCGGTAAGTCGGAGGTCCTTCTTCATCTGGGCCATGATTCGTTTCTCGTGCCTGTCCGGATCAACGATCTTGGCCTGTTTGAACTGTTCCATCCTGAAATACTTAGCATTCCTTTCGGAGAGGTCCAGTATCTTTTTCTTATCGCCTAATTTCGGTACCGTAACCTTTACACCTTCTTCGGAATTTATTCTGAAGGGAACAAAGATCTCCTTGGATTGCGAATCGAATCGTCGCCGCAATTCAATGGAAGCCAGCTCCAACAGATCCTTATCCGTCTCTTCAAGTTTTTTCTTGATCTCCATGGTATGCGACCTTATGATACTTCCGAAGGAAACCTGGAGAAAATTCACATAGGCGTAGCTCTCATCCGAAACAATGGTGAAAACATCCACATTGCTGATCTTCGGGTTTACAATGGTCGATTTAGCCTGGTAATTCTCAAGTACTTCTATTTTCTCCTTAACGCGTTGGGCATCTTCAAAACGCATCTCGGCAGCCAGGTCTTTCATCTGCTTTTTGAACCTGCTAAGAGAATCTTTGAAGTTTCCTTTGATGATATTTCGGATGGCGTTGATACCTTCGTCATAATCCTCAAGTGATTGCATCCCTTCACATGGTCCAAGACAGTTACCCAGGTGATACTCAAGGCACACCTTGTACTTTCCCGCCTCGATCTTAGCAGCAGAAAGGTCGTAGTTACAGGTACGTAGCTGGTAAAGCCCTTTGATCAAGTCCAGTAAGGTATGAACAGTCTTCATGCTTGTATACGGCCCGTAATATTCGCTACCGTCCTTTATTAGTCTTCGAGTGGAAAACACACGTGGGAATCGTTCTTTCTTAATACAGATCCAGGGATAGGATTTATCGTCCTTCAGCATCACGTTGTAGCGCGGCTGATATTTCTTGATAAGGTTGTTCTCCAGCAACAGCGCATCCGTTTCGGAAGCAACCACAATATGCTTAATGGTAACGATCTTCTTTACAAGCAGACGGGTCCTGGCGTTATCATGCTGTTTCGTAAAGTACGAGGCGACACGTTTTTTCAGGTTCTTCGCCTTTCCCACGTACAGCAATTTCCCCTCTTTGTCGTAGTATTGATAAACGCCGGGAGAATTTGGAAGAGTTGAGATCTGAAGTTGTACTGAGGCTTCACCCATGTTATCAAAGATACTTCTCTAATCGACTCCGGGCAATAGTCATTAGGCAAATTTCCAATTTACGCCCTCGATCAATTTCAAATACCTTGGAATCTAATTTTTGTTAAATTGCAGTAACTAATTTTCTGAAATGAATATTGCCATCTTATCGCGCAGCGAGAATCTCTACTCTACGCGCAGCCTTTTCAATGCCGGGGCTTCCAGGAGCCACGCTATGGAGGTCCTCGACCCAACGCGATGCACACAGGCCATAGAGGATGGCAAGCCGGTATTGTATTTCGACGGTGAGTCTGTGGACGACCTGCATGCCGTGATCCCGAGAATTGGAGCATCAAATACCTATTTCGGGGCCGCACTTGTGCGTCACTTCCAGTCCATGGGAGTATTCTGCGTGGTTCGTGCCGAACCTATCTTACAGTCCAGGAACAAATGGACCTGTAACCAGGTCCTGGCACACGCTAAGATCCCGGTTCCGAAGACGGTTTTAGGTACTTCGGGTGATGTAGAGCGAATGTTGAGTATTTTCGGGGAGCCGCCGTATATCATAAAAATACTGCAGGGTACTCACGGACAGGGTGTGATCCTCGCCGAGACTTATCATTCAGCCTTATCTACCGTAGAAACCTTGTTAACGGCAAAGGTGCGATTCGTGATCCAGGAGTTTATAGCCGAGTCCCGTGGTTCGGACCTTCGGGCAATAGTGGTGGATGGCAAGGTGGTTGGAGCGATGAAGCGTCAGAGCAGGAAAGGGGAATTCAGGTCCAACCTTCACAGAGGGGGTTCTTCCGAAGTAATAAAACTCACCTACGCGGAGGAAAACCTGGCATTGAGAGCTGCCAAGGCATTGCGCCTTGGGGTGTGTGGTGTTGATATCTTGCAAAGCAAGCGCGGCCCCCTGGTACTAGAGGTGAATTCAACGCCTGGACTGGAGGGTATTGAAACAACTACAGGAATTTCCATAGCCGGGCAGGTCATCAGTTATATAGAAAGAAACAATCGCCGATGAAGAGGGTAAAAGCCAAGGACCTGAAATTATTCGAAGAAGTGATCGCTCCAGGTGCGTCCTTAGAACTCAATCTGAGTTTTGCCAAACTGCACACCAATACTCCTATCGATGTGCCCATATTTGTAGAAAGGTCTTTGCACAAAGGTCCTACGGTACTTTTTACAGCCGGAATCCACGGCGACGAAGTTAACGGGATCGAGATCGTAAGGCAATTAGTGAGCAAGGGGATCAATAAACCCAAGATCGGTACTACGATCTGTATCCCGATCATCAATATATTCGGATTTCTTCAGAAAGTACGTGAATTCCCCGACGGCAGGGACCTTAACCGCTCATTTCCCGGCAGCAAAACCGGATCGCTGGCGGCCCAGGTGGCACACAAGCTCATGAATCACATCGTACCCAATGTCGATTACTGTATCGATTTTCATACGGGAGGATCCAGTCGGTTCAACGCCCCGCACATACGAGTGGAAAAGGGAGATGACCAACTTAAGGATTTGGCAGAGATATTTAATGCGCCATTTATACTTCAGTCTAAAAACCTGAAAAAATCCTTCCGAAACGCCTGTAGGAAACAAGGTGTGCCTATGTTGTTATTTGAAGGGGGTAAATCCAATTCCATCGACAATGTTGTGAGCAATACAGGGGTCAATGGTTCTAAAAGGGTGTTAAATCACCTGGGAATGCTGAAATCCAAATTCAAGGTGTCAAAACCAAAGCGCAGTTCGGTGACCATCACCAACAGTTCATGGATCCGCGCACATGCCTCGGGTATGTTCAAACCAGCGGTAAAAGTGGGAAGCCTGGTGAAAAGAGGAGAGGTTATTGGACATATAACCGATCCTTATGGAAAGATCCACTACTGGATTAAATCTACCAATGAAGGCTATGTTTTCAATGTGAATGAAGCTCCGCTGGTGTACCAGGGGGATGCCTTGTTTCATATATCTACCAGAGTACTTTAATGGATAAGGCGGAAATACGAGAAAAATACAAACAACGAAGAAGACAGCTGGACGATTCGGAAATCGATAGTTTCAGTATGGAAATAGCAAATCGTAGCCTTGAACTGGCCATCTGGGATAAGACTTATTATCATATTTATCTACCTATCAGGAAGTTCAGAGAGGTCAACACCGAATACTTACTACACATTCTTCAGGGAAAGGACAAAAGTGTGGTTTTGAGCAAATCCGACATGAGTACCGGGACAATGAAACATATGCTATTACAGGAAAATACGGTCATTCGTGAAGGGTCGTTCGGAATACCGGAACCTGAGGACGGTATTGAGATCTCACCGGAGCTTCTGGATGTGGTTTTCGTTCCACTCTTAGCATTTAATAAAGATGGACACAGGGTTGGATATGGAAAAGGGTTTTACGACCGTTTTTTGTCCGAATGCCGCCGCGACTGCCTGAAAATAGGCCTCTCTTTTTTCGAGACAGAACCTTTTTTTATCCATGAAAACAGGGATTTTCCGATGGATTATTGCATTACACCGAAAAAAATCCACTGTTTTAAAAATTCTAACCTATATTTATAACGAATTAATAACCAACTAATTTTAGATTATGGAAACAACTAACAATCAAGCTGGGACTCCTCCCGATAACAATCTGGTATGGGCAATCATTTGTACAGTACTATGCTGCCTGCCTTTAGGAATCGTGGCTATCATCAAATCTACTAAGGTAAAAGAATTGTGGATGGCCGGAGACCATGCAGGAGCTCAAAAAGCTGCCGATGACGCTAAAAAATATGCTATCTGGGGTATGGTTGCCGGTGGTGTTGTTATACTTCTATACGTTATTTTTGTTGTAGTATTAGGAGTTGCCGGTGGTGGATTCTAAGAAGATTATAGTAATCGCCCTCACGATCTTTATTCTTGGGGGCGGTTTTTTATACTATTACTTCAACAATCCCACTAATAATATTCGCTTTCTCCCCTGTCCCTTTAAACTGCTTTCCGGGTATAATTGCCCCGGATGTGGTTCACAACGGGCTATACACCAATTACTTCACCTGGATATCGGAGCTGCTTTCCGTCTAAACCCTCTCTTAGTTCTCTCAATTCCTATTATTCTTTACGGCCTGGGTACACGAGCGTATAACTACGTTTTCGACAAGTCCCATCGCGTACAGTTCTTTTACAGTAAATGGTTCATTTACAGTTACTTCGGAATAGCTGTCATCTACTGGGTTGTTAGAAATCTCTCCATCTACCCCTTCGTAAAATAGGCCAGTCACTTTAAATAGTTTTGAAAGAATTATCCTACAATTCGGATATTTTTGCTATATTTCGCCCCGTAACGATGATTGAATGAACTTTTTAGCTCAGAAGCGCAGTAAGATACTGTTGCATCATAGTGAAAATCATAGAGCCACGCCCCCGGATACAGTTCCTCTCAGAAATTTTTATTACGAGGAAATCGCCAAACTAACAGGCTCGGGAGGTTGGTCCGTGGATTTCCGGGAAAAAAAGACCTTCCTGGATGCAGAAGCACGCCGAATCCTTGAAATTCCGAAGGATTACAGCGCGAGCTTGCGTACTTCCCTTGATTTTTATGCCGATGAGTCGAAAGATATGGCAGCTTCAATGTACTTGGACTGTTCCAATGGACATCCGTTCTGTACTACGCTAAAAATGCAGACCTATTCTAAGAGACAATTCTGGGCAAAGGCCATCGGAAAGCCTGTTTATGATGACAATAAGGAGATCATAGGGATCCAGGGAGTATTCCAGGACATCTCTTCGGAAAAGAACAAGGAACTGGAACTACTGCGAAGCTTGAAACTTATTGAATGCCAGAATGCCAAACTTAACAGCTTCGCGACCATCATTACCAACAGTATGCGATCTCATTCCGGGAACCTGGAAATGACCCTTGAGCTGATGAAAGGAGCCTCCAGCCTGGAGGAAAAAGAGGAACTCTGTGAAGGTCTGTACGAGATCTCCGAGAGCATTTCCAATACCATAAATCACCTAACAGAACTTAGTAGTATTCAGATAACGGCCAAAAGACCACTGGAAACCGTTGATATTCAACAAATACTGGAGAAAGTGAAAAATAAACTCTCCGGCACGCTTTCCAATGCCAGGGCCGAGATATTCAGCGATTTCTCCGAGGTTCCTGCTGTAGACTACATTCCATCCTATATGGAAAGCATCCTGGAAAATCTCATTACCAATGCTGTAAAGTACCGTCACCCGGACCGCAGCCCTGTTATCGAGATCTATTCCATTCTTGAAGAAGACGCTCCCTGCCTGCTGGTCAAAGACAACGGCCTGGGTATCGACCTGGAAAAATACGGCGACAGGATCTTCAACATCTACGAATCCTTCCACACCAGTAATAATTCGGAAGGTGTTGGCCTGTTCCTGCTTAGGAATAAGGTAGAGTCCCTACAGGGCAGCATCTCCGTTCAAAGTGAAGTAAATAAGGGAAGTACGTTCGTAGTGAAATTTTAGGGTTGGTTCGCCTTTTTTAACAAGACATTTCCTTTTCTGCTCTCCGCCTCAATAAAGAATTTCCCTTGCAGAGATAGTTCATTTACCACATTTCCTTCACCGGATATTCCCCTTCCACCAACATTAGGCCCGGCATTTACCTGTATATCCCCTAATTCGGTAAATAACCTCGCATCTCCTGTAAATTTATCGAGAAGTATGTTTCCTTCGGAAAGCGATACCTGAAGTTCCCGGAGTGAACCCGAATGCTCCACTGTGGCCAGGGCAGATCGAACGATAACCACCAGGCCTTCGGGAATATCAAGCTCGGCTTCAAGTGACAACACCTTGTGCGCCGCAAGTTTATCGTTGTCCTTCTCAAAGTACGGACCAAATCCGGAAGTAACGGCAAGCATTCGACCCTTCAGGACAGAATTCACGACAACAGATTCACTGTACTCCCCTTCAACTCTTGCGGTTAGACTGATATATTCCCCCGGTCCCGAGGAGATCGATATTCGGTATATGGCATCCGAATCGATCAGCAATGTATCCACCTCGGCCCTGTCCCATTGTTTTTCAATGGTTTTCTGGGCAGATGCCGCGAATACACTCAAGGTGAGTACGATAAAAAGGATACAATTCCGCATAAAAAAACCCCAAATTCAATTTGGGGTCAAAGTTATGATTAATGGCCGTTACCGGCTTATTTCTGCATGTTCTTCGCCTCGATACTGAGCGTGGCATGAGGAACAAGCTTCAGGCGTTCCGGGTTGATCAGTTTTCCGGTCACCCGACAAATACCATATGTCTTATTCTCGATACGGATAAGTGCATTCTTCAGATCGCGAATGAACTTCTCCTGCCGGATGGCAAGCTGTGACGAAGTTTCCTTACTCATCACCTCGCTCCCTTCGTCGAAGGCCTTGAAGGTAGGCGATGTGTCGTCGGTACCATTATTACTGTCGTTCTTATACGCACTTTCGATAAGCTCCAGTTGCTCCTGTGCCTTTTCTATCTTTTCCTGGATCAGTTTTCTGAATTCCTCCAGTTCCTTATCGCTATATCGATTCTTTACTTCCTTAGCCATCTTCTTAATGTTTTTTAATTTCTAATCTGGTTACTACATCGTCGAAAGCAATTTCCGTTCCATTTGCTACTTCGCTTTCAAACTGAAGCACCTCTGTTAATGTTTCTTGTTTTATATAGTCCAGGTTCTCTGCCACTGCCGGTTGCAACTGATCATCATTCTGAATGGTGATCTCAACCCTGTCGGTAACTTCGAATCCTGAATCTTTTCGTATGTTCTGAATGCGGTTTACCAGCTCCCTGGCGATCCCCTCATTCCTTAATTTTGGCGTGATGGTCACATCGAGTGCCACCGTCATACCGTCGGCACTGGCTACCAGCCAGCCTTCAATATCCTGCGAACTTATAAGAACATCATCGAGTGTTAATGTAATGCTTTTTTCATTAACCAACACTGATATTTCACCGTCTTTTTCAAGTTGTGAGATCTCTTCCTGCCCGAAGGTGTTGATCACCTGGGCAACTGCTTTCATATCCTTTCCGAAATGCGGCCCGAGCTTCTTAAAATTCGGTTTTATTTGCTTCACCAGGATTCCCGATCCTTCATCGATCAGTTCTATCTCCTTCACATTCACTTCGGAACGGATCAAATCCGAAACAGCCTCGATGGCATGTTTTTCGGAAGCTTCCAACACAGGGATCATGATCTTCTGAAGGGGTTGGCGCACTTTGATCCTTTCGCGCTGTCTCAACGACAAAACAAGGGAACTTATTGTCTGTGCACGGTGCATCTTCTTTTCAAGGTCCCTATCGACATAAGACGCATCAGCAACCGGAAAGTTACTCAGGTGGACCGAATTTTTACCTTCGTGTACCACACCCGAGGTAAGATCCTTGTACATTCTGTCCATAAAGAAGGGTGCAATTGGCGCAGCAAGCCTGGTCACCACTTCAAGACAATTATACAGGGTCTGGTAAGCAGAGATCTTATCCTCACCATAACTTCCCTTCCAGTAACGTCTCCTGCTCAAACGAACAAACCAGTTACTCAGGTAGTCTTGCACAAATATTGAAATAGCCCTGGCTGCCTTCGTCGGTTCGTAATCGGCATAGGCATCATCCACTTTTTGGATAAGGGTATGCAATTCCGAAAGTATCCATCGGTCGATCTCCGGCCTTTTGTTCAATGGGATGTCGTCTTCGGCATAATCAAACCCGTCGAGATTGGCATACAGACTGAAGAAACTGTAGGTGTTGTAAAGTGTTCCGAAGAATTTATTCCGAACCTCCGCTATCCCCGCACTATCGAACTTCAGGTTATCCCATGGGTTCGCATTACTTATCATATACCAACGGGTCGCATCCGGGCCATATTCCTTCAGGGTATCGAAAGGATCCACGGCATTACCCAATCTTTTGGACATTTTCTGCCCGTCCTTATCGAGAACCAGCCCGTTACTCACCACGTTCTTGTATGCAATATCATCGAAGATCATGGTTGCAATGGCGTGCAGGGTATAGAACCAGCCACGTGTCTGATCCACACCTTCCGCGATAAAATCTGCCTTTCGCCATGTTTTTTCAACTTTTTCCTTGTTCTCGAACGGATAGTGCCATTGGGCGTAGGGCATACTCCCACTGTCGAACCACACATCGATGAGGTCGGCCTCGCGTTTCATGGGTTTGCCCGAATCAGAGACCAGGACTATCTCATCCACAATATTCTTGTGAAGATCGGCCTTTTCGTAGTTCTCTTCGGAATAGTTACCGATCTCAAAATCTTCGAACAGCACTTTGTCCATGAAACCGGCTTTAACCGACTTATGCATTTCGGTTTCCAGTTCCTCTATACTTCCGATACATTTGGCCTCCTTACCATCTTCCGTGCGCCATATCGGTAGCGGGATCCCCCAATAGCGGGATCGCGACAGGTTCCAGTCGTTGGCGTTGGCCAGCCAGTTCCCGAAACGTCCTTCCCCGGTAGCTTTTGGCTTCCAGTTGATCTTCTGATTCAGCTCGAACATCCTGTCCTTGAATTCCGTCACCTTGATGAACCAGGAATCAAGCGGGTAGTAAAGGATCGGTTTATCGGTACGCCAGCAGTTCGGGTAGCTGTGTACATATTTTTCAACCTTGAAGGCTTTATTCTCTATCTTCAGTTTGATGGCCAGTTCTACATCGACACTCTTCTCCGGGGCTTCATTGTTGTCATAATACTCGTTCTTCACATATTTCCCCGCAAATTCGTCCATCTCCGGCCTGAATCTTCCCTGCAGGTCGACTAGCGGCACCAGGTTGTCATTTTCGTCCATTACGAGCATGGGAGGAACTTCGGGAGTCGCTTCCTTGGCTACCTTGGCATCATCTGCACCAAAAGTAGGAGCAGTGTGTACGATACCCGTTCCATCTTCAGTTGTCACAAAGTCTCCCGTGATCACACGGAAGGCATTTTCGGGATTATCGTGAGGCAAGGCATAAGGCAGCAGTTGCTCATATCCAATACCCTCCAGGTCACTCCCTTTGAATTCCTTCAGAATAAAATAAGGGATCTTCTTTGCTCCTTCTTCGTAAGTAGCCAGGTCGGATTCATTCTCCGCTTCCACAAATTTCCCTCCGAATTGATACCCGACAAGATTCTTCGCCAGGACAACATTGATCGGCTCGAAGGTGTACTGGTTGAATGATTTCACCAACACATAATCGATCTTCGGACCAACGGTAAGCGCTGTATTGCTTGGTAAGGTCCAGGGAGTGGTCGTCCAGGCAAGGAAATGCACATCTCCGTATCCTTTCAGGAAATCGGGCAGTGTTTCGCCCTTAGCCCTGAATTGTGCCACCACGGTAGTATCTGTCACATCCTGGTAGGTTCCCGGCATGTTGAGCTCGTGTGAACTCAGCCCGGTACCCGCCTTGGGCGAATAAGGCTGGATGGTATATCCCTTGTACAGCAGGTCCTTCTCCCATATCTGTTTAAGGATCCACCATACGGTTTCCATGTATTTCGACTTATAGGTGATGTACGGATCGTCCATATCCACCCAGTAACCATAACTTTCTGTAACTCTGTTCCAAACGTCAGTATACCGCATCACCGCCTTTTTACAGGCTTCGTTGTATTCTTCAACTGTGATCTTCGTCCCGATATCCTCTTTGGTGATCCCCAGTTCCTTTTCAACACCCAGTTCGATAGGCAGGCCATGGGTATCCCAACCAGCTTTCCGGTCTACTTTAAATCCTTTTTGAGTTTTGTATCGGCAAAATATATCCTTGATCGAGCGGGCCATCACGTGGTGAATACCCGGCAATCCGTTTGCAGACGGCGGCCCTTCAAAGAACACAAATGTTTCGGCACCCTCGCGAATGGCAATACTCTCTTCGAAGATCTTTTCGTCTTTCCAGAAATCGAGTATTTCTTCCGCCAGTTGTGGAAGGTTCAGTCCTTTGTATTCCTTAAAATTCTTACTCATAAGCTCTTGCCCTTCAATAAGGACGCGAAATTACGGAATTTTGCATTAAAATTCCACCTGTTTTGCCCTGATGTAAGTCAAACTTCAAAAAGTCATATCTTTATCTGAACCAACCGTCATTCCCTTGAAAAGAATACTGCTACTGTTAGTCCTGTCCACACTGCCCCTGTCGGCACAGAATTATGTGGACCTGCTCCGAATCGGCTACGGCCAGACCTTCAATAATGATTTTGAGAATAGCCCCAACAGCACCCAGGTAAAGTCCTTTGAGGCAGACCTTACCTTTCCGGTTCCTTTGAGCGACAACAACGTGCTGATCACCGGGGGTTCGTTCAGCAGGAACAACCTGCAGTTATTTCCGGATGCCGACTTCACCAGCCTCCTCAGCACCACACTGAAAGCCGGGCTGGCCACTACCTACAATGAGAAATGGAGCAGTACAATTGTGTTACTTCCGAAGATCGCTTCAGACTATAAGAACATCAGCGGAGATGATTTTTACGTAGGTGGTTTCGCCTTGCTGAAACTAAAGAAATCGGACAATCTCATTTACCGATTTGGTGCTTACGGATCTACGGAAGCCTTCGGCTTCTTCTCTACACCTATCTTCGGCTGGTATTATTTAAGTCCGAACGGTCGCTTCGAAATGGACATGTCACTGCCTATATCGGGTGATATCAACTACTGTATGGGTGCGACGACCATTGGCATGGATTACTTCGGAATAGGCCGTAGTTTCAACATTACCGAAACGAATGCCCCGGATGTTTACGTCGACCTCAGCTCACTTGAATTTGCCAGTTACGTTCAGTTCAACACCCTGGGTAACAGTGTGCTGCTCAGGGCCAAATTCGGATATGCGAGTAATGATTACGAAGTGTATCAACAAGGAGAGAAGATTGACCTGGGGATCTCGGCCTTCAGCTTCGGAGATGATCGTATGCAATTGAATCCTACCATCAGCGGCGGATTATTTCTTAAATTTGAAGCAATCTACCGTTTTCGCCTGACAAGCGATTCCGAAGAAATCGACTCCCCGACTGAAGACAATTAACACATGGAACGTTTATGCCCGGAATGTGGCGAGAAGATCATTGGTCGCTCCGACAAGAAGTTTTGCAGCGATGCCTGCCGTAATTCCTTTAACAATGCGCTGAACAAGGACAGTAAGAACCTGGTTCGCAATATCAATAATAGACTGAGGAAGAACTACCGTATCCTCGAGTCTCTGAACTCTAAGGACAAAACCAAGGTGCGAAAGGAAACGCTCTTGAAGCAGGGTTTCAACTTCGTTTACTTCACAAGTGAATACGTGACAAAGACCGGTTCGGTATACAAATACGTGTACGACCAGGGCTACCTGCCATTGGACAACGACTGGTTTTTACTGGTAAAAAAAGATTCTTAGGAAATTATTTCCAATTCCTCCCCTTGAGTTGGAGGGCGGCTTTGAGCACGTCCTTCTGACTAATCTGTCCAACCAGTTTCCCATCCTCGACTATAGGGAAACGGCGGTGTTTAGATGTAAGGAATTTATCCGCTGCGTCGAAGACATTCATATTCCCGTCTATGGTCTCCACGTTGGTCGCCATATGCTGTTCCACCTTGAAGTCCTGCAGAGGTTGATTATAGTACCTGCTGTTACTGATCTGTTTCATACAGTCTCCTTCGGAAATGATCCCGACAAGTTCATTCTTATCGTTCACCACCGGCCCACCGGAGATCCGTTTGCGAATTAGCGTATTCATCACCTCCAAAACCGACTGGTTTGGGCGAAAAGTGATCAGGTTGGTCGTCATATAATCAGACACCTTGATATTCTCTGAAGATCCTTTCTGGGGCTTGGCTCTTTTCCCGATATAACTTTTGATACTCATGATTGTTAGGCGTTTGTTTCTCTTAAATATAGTAAAAACCAATGAATTGCCTTTGTAATATTTTCTTACACTAAAAATTGTAACTTTAAAACGATATTACCGCTTTATGAAACAACTCTCCGCCCTACTGTCCTTTTTGCTGATCATCTGGATCGCTTATTACAGTTTTTCATCTTTAATGCCTTCGGAAGGCACCCCGGCCAGTACCCCGGATACCGAATTCTCCACCGAGCGTGCCCTTTCGACACTGAAGAAAATATCCGAAGCCCCGCATTTTCACGCAAACGAGGAACATCGAAGGGTTCGGGAGATCCTTATTTCGGAACTGAAACAATTGGGACTCGAGGTTGAGACACAGAAAGGATATGTTTTAAGTCCGCACTGGGGATCTGTGCAAGAAGGAGATTCGCTGGTGAAATATTCGGCCGGGTACCATATGGACCAGCCGGTAAATATCATGGCAAGGATCCAAGGAAGCGGAAACGGCAAGGCGCTTGTATTGTTGTCCCACTACGACAGTGCCAAGGTGCCTTCTTTCGGGGCCAGTGATGCCGGCAGTGGCATAGTTACCATCCTGGAAAGCCTGAGGGCGTATCTGGCAAACGACGAACAACCAAAAAATGATATCATTGTGCTCTT
This sequence comes from Bacteroidia bacterium, assembly GCA_030431695.1. Taxonomy (GTDB): domain Bacteria; phylum Bacteroidota; class Bacteroidia; order Flavobacteriales; family Flavobacteriaceae; genus Pukyongia. The sequence continues at coordinate 33,856 of JAUIIU010000003.1, forward strand.
CACAGATGCTGAAGAGATAGGCCTGGACGGTGCCAAGCTGTTTGTCAATGAACACCCCTGGGCCAAAGACTCTGCCCTGGTACTGAACTTCGAAGCACGAGGCAGCGGCGGCCCCAGCAATATGATCCTGGAAACGAACGGGGGAAATGAGAATCTAGTGAAAGCCTTCGTAGCCGCAGACACTGAATACCCTGTTGCTTCTTCACTGATGTACAGCATTTATAAAATGCTCCCCAATGATACGGATTCGACCATTTTTCGTGAAGACGGGGATATAGACAGTTTCTTTTTCGCCTTTATAGACGATCATTTCGACTACCACACGGCTGGTGACAATATTGATAATCTCGACGTGGAAACCCTGCAACACCAGGGCAGCTATCTGCTTCCGCTCATCCACTATTTTGCCGATGCCGATCTTGAAAATCTCAAGGCTGAAGCCGATCATGTCTATGTGAATGTTCCGTTGTTCAAAATGATCCATTATCCTTTCAGTTGGATCCTTCCGTTGCTAATCGTGGCGGTTGTGCTGTACCTTGTGCTCATATTCTACGGATTCAAGGAAGACGTTATCACGGGAAAAGCTGTTGGGCATGGCTTCATCGCCTTGTTCACCTCCCTGATCCTCTGTGGGGTCTTAGGCTATTTCGGCTGGAAAATAATACTTTCACTCTACCCACAGTACAACGAGATCCAGCATGGATTCACCTATAATGGCCACAGCTATATCGCTTTCTTTTTCCTGATCTCCCTGGGCATCACTATTGGAGTATTCAGAAGGTTTGGAAAAGAACAGCATATTGCTGGGCTTTATGTTGCACCGCTCACCCTCTGGCTGCTGATCAATGTGGTCGTCTATGTGATACTTCAGGGAGCGGGATATTTTATCATCCCTGTATTCTTCGGCCTGATATCACTTTGGGTTCTGATCCGCCAGGAACACCCTAATTTACTGTTGCTGACAATTTTAGCGGCACCAGCGATCCTCTTGTTCGCGCCTTTGATCCAATTCTTCCCCGTGGGGCTGGGTATGGGGTCAGTAGTGATCAGTTGTGTATTTACTGTCCTGGTTTTCGGGCTAATCTATTCCATTGCCGGACGATTCCAGTTTAAGCGAATCGTTTCCATCCTATGCCTTGTCATTGGGGTGATCTACTTCTTCCAGGCGCACAACCGGCGAAACTTTACCGTTGACCGCAAAAAGCCAAACAGTCTGGTATTTTACCAAAACGCAGATGCGAATAAATCGTATTGGGTGACCTATGACGAAATGCTCGACGACTGGACCCGTGGTTATCTCGGAGAAGATCCGAAACCCGCTTCAGAATTTATCGAACCGGCAGCCGGAAGTAAGTACAATACTTCCTTCAGTTATGCGGTGGAAACAAGTGTGAAGGAGATCACACCTTTTGATGTCCGACTCGAAGCAGATTCCATCGAAGGTAGTGAGCGAAGGGTATCATTCACCATTCTTCCAAAGCGTGAAGTTACCGAACTGTTCATCTTTGCAGATACCTCCAACACCTATACCAGTCTGCGTTTCAACGGAAACGAGGCGACAGTTAACAAAAAGGGGGAAGTCCATGCCAACGAGCTCAACAAGCGCCTGCTTCGATACTATCTGTCCGAAGGTGATTCGCTCAATATTTCATATAGTACCACCAAAAAGGAGGATTTTGACTTTACGGTGATGGAATATTCATTCGATCTGCTCAACCATCCACAGTTCACGATCAACAAACGACCTTCGCATATGATGCCCAAGCCTTTTGTGAACACTGATGCCATCGTAATAAGAAGAACCATTCGTATTAACGAGCTGAAAAAAGCCCTTGAAGACGAGTTAATAATTGAAACGGAAGAAGAAATAAACACCGATGAGTAAGACCATAGCCATAGCGGGAATGGGATGGCTGGGACTGGCCCTCGCGAGTCATCTGAAAATGCTGGGATATTCGGTGAAAGGTTCTGTGACAGGAGAGGAGAAGGCGACCGACCTGCGTAGAAACGGCTTCCATACTACCACCATGGTCATTACTGAATCCGGGATCATCGGGCCTGTTGAAGCGTTACTTGCAGATACAGATTGCCTTGTCATCATGATCCCTCCCGGGCTCAGGCGGCAATCGGGTTCGGATTTTGTTCTGAAAATGTCTTATTTACTCTCCGCTGTAGAGGCTTCAGAAGTGAGAAATGTGATCCTGGTAAGCAGTACGTCGGTTTACGGAGATGACCAGGGGCGAGTTACCGAACAGGATGTTCCCAGGCCCGAAACCCAGGCCGGCAAGCAACTTTTACAGGTAGAGCAACTATTCTTTACTTCGGAAAAGATCGACGCCACAATAGTTCGATTCGGCGGATTATTTGGCGGAAGCAGGCAGCCTGTACGCTACCTGGCCGGCAGAACCGATCTAAACAACGGTGATGCGCCGGTTAACCTCATTCACAGGGCAGATTGTGTAGGTGTCCTGACAGAGATCATCAAACAGGAAGCTTTCGGGCATATCTTCAATGCCGTACTTCCTTCCCACCCCATGAAAAGAGAATACTACAGGAATGTAGCTGCACAACTCGACCTTGTTCCACCAAAGTATGCCACAGGGGATTCCGAAGAAGTTTTCAAGCAGGTGGATTCCATAAACCTGGACAGCGTCCTGAACTATTCCTTCAAACACAAATTATAAAAAAGGAGCCCGAAGGCTCCTTTCATATTTTACCAGATTCGTACCCGGTCTTCGGGTGCCAGCCACATGCCGTCACCTTCTTTTATATCGAATGCTTCAAAGAATGCATCGACATTCATCAGGGGTTGAGTAGCCCTGTATCGCCCCGGAGAGTGTGGGTCTGTCTTAATTTGTTCGCGTGTGTACTTTTCGGTTTGTTTTGTTCTCCAAACCGTTGCCCAACTCATGAAGAATCTCTGTTCAGGAGTAAAACCGTCAATGTTCTCCGGTCTTCCATTTTCAGCATAGAAACGCTGCAATCCATCATAAGCACCCAGGATACCACCAAGGTCACCAATATTCTCACCAAGGGTGAATTTCCCGTTGATGAACACACTGTCCAGCACTTCAATATTGTCGTACTGCTGGGCCAGTTTGGAACCGCGTGCTGTGAATTCAGTTAGATCATTTTCTGTCCACCAGTTCACCAGGTTCCCGTCGCCGTCGAATCTTGATCCACTGTCATCGAAGGCGTGAGATATCTCATGGCCGATCACAGCACCGATCCCGCCGTAGTTTACAGCCTCGTCTGCTTTGTAATCGTAGAACGGAGGCTGAAGAATTGCCGCAGGAAATACGATCTCGTTGTTGAACGGCTGGAAATAAGCATTCACGGTTTGAGGTGACATTCCCCATTCGGTACGGTCCACCGGCTCGTTCACACGATCCAGGTTGTCCTTTAACTGCCATTCGCCAACGGCTATCATATTCTCGAAGTAACCATTTTCAGGATTAACGTTCATCGAAGAATAATCCTTCCACTTATCCGGATACCCGATCTTCACGGTAAATTTATCGAGCTTCTGGATAGCCTTGGTCTTGGTGCTGTCGCTCATCCAATCCAGTGCACGAATACGGTCTTTGTAGGCAGCGATCACGTTGGAGATCATCAGTTCTGCCTTTTCCTTAGCCTCAGGCGGGAATTTCTCGTCAACGTAAAGCTTCCCGAGGGCTTCACCAACAGTACCGTTTACAGTAGCGAGTGCGCGCTCATCGGCAGGACGTTGTTTTTTGGCTCCACGGAGCGTTTTGGAATAAAAATCCCAGTTTGCTTCATCGATCTCGGTGGTAAGAAAACCAGCTGCGCTATTCAGGGTTGCCCAACGAGTAACGGTCTTCCAGGTTTCGATATCGCCCTCTTCCATTACCTGCTTCATAACATTCATATAGGCGGGTTGCATAACTAGTACTGTGTCCACTTCCTTGGTTACACCAAGGTCTTTGAGTGCCTGTTTCCACTGGATCTGCGGAACCATAGCTTGCAGCTGATCCATAGATCGTGGGTTATTGAAATTCCTGAAATCCCTTCTGGCAACCTTGTCCAGTCGTGGTTCTGCCAGTCGGGTTTCGAAAGCCAGAATAGTTTCGGCCTGTGCTCGTGCGTCTTCCTCGGAATCTCCTAGAAACTGAAGCATACGTGTGATGTGATCCTTATAATGAGTCCGAATCTCTTTAGATGCTTCGTCCTGGTTGGTGTAATAATCACGGTCTGGCAATCCCAGTCCGCCGGGAATCACGTACCCGGAATTCATAGCACTGTTGCTGGGGTTGGAGAATGCCGCAAAACCAAAGAAAGGTTGTGACACCGTAACTGCTTCCTGCGTCATCAGGTTTTGATATTCCTCTACTGACGAAACAGCGGCGATCTTATCGAGTATGGGTTGAAGTGGCGCAATTCCCCTTTCGTTACGGGCAACAGTATCCAGTTCCGACTCGAAGATCATCATAGCCTTCGCCTGGTCGGTATCGGGGCTGTATTTACCGCTCTCCTTTGCATTCGCAAGGATATCCAGCACATCCAAATCCGTACTTTTCCGAAGTACCATAAAGCCTCCCCATCGAACCTGGTCGTCCGGGATCTCTGTATTCTTCATCCAGGTACCGTTTACGTAGTTGTAGAAATCGTTTTTCGGACTAACAGTAGTGTCCATGTTGGCCAGGATCAGTCCGTGAGGGCCGTCATCTTCCATTGCCATCTTACCATCCTTATCGGCGCAGGCCGCTACGGCAACCGCAAGAATCACAGTTGCAAGAATGGTTTTAAAATAGTTGGTTTTCATTTTATTCGTGTTTTTAGTGATTACAGGCGTAAACGCCTGTGGTATTTGTAGTGATATTTGAAATTTGTTACAGTTAATTATCCTGATCTTCTAATTCTGACTGGTACACAGAATCCAGGAATCGTTGTTGTTTCTCAAGTTCTTTTTCTTCATCTTCCCGACGCTCCTGGTTGATCCGGTCCTTCGCAAGTTTCTCGTTGATCTGGTTCATGAAATGAGAACCTGCCATGTTGAGTTCACGCACGTAGGACTCGATGATAGCAGTATCCGGACGAGATTTTCGAACTTCCTGGTCGAGTAGTCGCACCCTGGTATCAACGATCAGCAGACGTGAACGAATGGGTTTGGAATCCAGGGTGTCCGGTATGGTCTTCGACAGAGAATCCGTAAAGAGGATAAGACGTTCGGTCTTTGCTTTTATTTCTGAAGCGGTAGCACCATTTATGGATCCAAGTGCAGTACGAAGATCTTCAAAAACGGGCCAGTTGGTAACTACGTTTTCGGCACCGTTGATTAGCTGAGGGAGCTGTGTGGTAGTTTCACCGTAAGTCCTGGTAAGTTCCTGAACAGGAACAACCTCTTCCTCAGTATTTGTTTCGGTACTGTCACAAGAGCTGTACCATGGTGCAAAGAGCACCAGCACTAACGCGCTGACTATCGTCCAGTTTGACTTCATTTGTGGCAAAGATAAAGTTCTCCGGTAAAATTACTCGTTGGCCATTAAAAGTTTTAGAATGGAATATGATTATATTTACCCCAACATCCGAAATTCATATGAAAAAACGCATTCTGATCATTGGTGCCAGTGGGCAGATAGGCTCTGAGCTAACGGAGCGATTACGCAAAGTTTATGCTCCGCACAAAGTAATTGCCAGCGACATTCGTGAAGGGGACTCCGCCCTTATGGAAAGCGGCCCGTTCGAGATCCTGGATGCAATGGATTACCATGCTATTGAGGATATAGTGATCAACTACGAGATCTCCGAGGTTTATCTTATGGCAGCTATGCTCTCGGCAACGGCGGAGAAATTCCCAATGAAGGCCTGGAACCTGAATATGACCTCACTTTTCAATGTACTGAACCTCGCCAAGGAGGGTAAGATCGAAAAAGTATTCTGGCCTTCCAGCATTGCGGTTTTCGGGCCTACGACACCAAAAGTGAATACCCCGCAAAATACCATTACCGAACCTTCGACAGTTTACGGTATCAGCAAACTGACAGGTGAACGCTGGTGCGAGTATTACCACAAGCGATATGGTGTAGATGTACGAAGCCTTAGGTACCCGGGATTGATTAGTTATAAAACGCTGCCGGGTGGTGGAACTACCGACTATGCCGTGGAGATCTACCACAAGGCAATCAAGCATAAGCGTTATATTTCTTTTTTGAATGAAGGAACCGTTCTTCCGATGATGTTCATGGACGATGCTATCAATGCCACGATTGGAATCATGGAGGCCAACCCTGATGAAGTAAAAATCCGAAGTGCATATAATTTGTCGGCCATAAGTTTCGGCCCCGAAGATATTGCGGCATCCATCCGAAAGCATATTCCTGATTTCGAGATCGTATATCAACCTGATTTCAGGCAGGATATTGCCGATTCATGGCCAAACAGCATGGACGATTCCCAGGCCCGTGAAGATTGGGGTTGGGCGCATACGTACGACCTGGATGAAATGACCGAGGAGATGTTAGAAAATCTTCAGGGGAATTTACAGGATAAATCCGAATAGCAATTGCCTCCCATACGCTCGTTGGACCTGCCGCATTTCTGTGCTTCGCACAGTTGCGGTGCTACTTTGTAGCCCCGGCAAGAATCGAACTTGCATCTAAAGTTTAGGAAACTTCTATTCTATCCATTGAACTACGGGGCCGAAAAGGAAGACAAAAATAATGTAATTATTCAGAAACAGGAAAGGATTATTCTATGCTGTTCACCTGAATATTCTCGTTTTCAATTACCGATAGCAGTTCCAGTTCTCCCTTTTCAAACAAACCCGGAAGGCTGTCCAGGGGAGTTAACTTATCGGACGGTTTATAGTTTCGGTAGTCCTGGAACAGGATGTTATCAATTCGTTTCTTGCCAAAAGCCTCTCGGAAACGCACTCCTCCTCCTTCCGTAAGGTAGGAATAGGCCAGGTAATCGATCTCGAAGGATTCGGTATTGATCCAATACCTGAATTCGTCTTCAAAATCAACACCTCCGCCCTCCTGGCGAAATGTCACTTTCAAAGTGTGATACTCCTGTGCCTTGATCGTCGTGGTCCCCTTGTATTCCTTCTGAACAGCAGGGTCGTTGAGCACCAGGGGAAGCTGGAAGAAGTAAAGCACCGAATTGACCGAATTACTGTAGTTGGTAGCCATGGAATCTATCACGTTCACGACTCGATCGTTCACATATCTCGAATAGCCGTTTTTACTATGGAGCCGGTCCTCAATCGTATCTTTTCGCCTGGTGTATTCATACAAGGTTCTGTCGCGGTAAAGAGTGTAACTATGGTCCCGGAAATCAAAGCTGATCTTCTTTCCGTAGAAGTTTTCAGTACCATGAGAGTCTATAGTATGAATCAGTAAGGAACTGGCATCTGTAACAGAGGACTTTTCTCCGCAAGAAAATAGGTTAAGCAACAGTAATAAAAGCAGAAGGTATTTAGAGGTGTGTTTCAAAATAAAACATTTAGACCGGTAGTCGGTATATGCAAGATAACATTACTGAAATTAACATCAAGATCGCTACTCGATCCTTTTCTACGACAATCCAACGCTATTTTTTTATAATTTTAGAACCACATCAAAGGAATTCCTAATTGTCTCTGGACTTCATCAATATTATTCCGCTTATAATAATTTTCCAAAGCACGCTATTTGGGATTGTCCTGCTTTCACATAAAGGCAAAAAGCGTAGCAGCAATTATTTACTCGCGAGTTTTCTATTATTGCTGGCCGTACAATTCGGATTAATCCTTTTGCGTAATGTTTATGTGATTGAGCGGTTGTACGACATAATGAACGTATTCGGGCTGCTCTATGGCCCGGTTTTATATCTGTATTCAGCGTCACTAATCTTCAGCGATTTTAAATTCAAACCAAAGTTTCTGCTGCATTTTATACCCGCGGTAATTGTACTTGTCACCTGGTTTTTTGACTTTACTTTCAATCCGTATACCCAAAATATAATGTACGTTCTGATCGTTTCCTACATTGGGTATTCCATATATCGCATATTAAATTACCGGAGAGTGCTGAAGAACACCACGGCTGTTCAACATACCGATCTCAAATGGCTACAATGGATACTTATTGTCTTTGCGATCATCTTGTGCTTTGATATAGTGGAATACCTGTTTCAAGAGATTAAAGTAGTTTTCGGAATCACCCTGGTTCATATAATGGTATTGATCATGGTCAACTGGATCTTCTACAAAGGATTGAAGCAGCCACAATTATTCCAGGGAGTAAGTACAAGGGACCAGTCGATAAGTGATGAAATCGTCCATAACAAGGTTCAACAAACCCACGTAGAGGACGCGACAAAAGAAGAACTCAACACTATAATTGAGTTGTTTAATACTGAAAAACCTTATACGGACCTGGGTGTTTCGTTGAGCAGTTTAGCCGAACAGCTGGGGATGTCGGACAGAAGGCTCTCGCAGATAATAAATCACCATTTTCAGAAGAACTTCATGACATTTATCAATGATTACAGGATCGATTTTGCAAAACACCGCCTGGAGAATCCAGTAGATCCTAAAGAAACCATACTGGAAGTCATGTACGATGTGGGTTTTAATTCCAAATCATCATTCAACACGCTATTCAAAAAGAATACCGGCCTCACCCCTTCAGAATACAAGAAAAAATTCAGTTCATAAAGGCGTTCGAATTCACGTAGGCTTATAAATTCGAACGCTTTTCCTTGCTTCAAATACGTTTGAATACACGAATTCAGACGACCGGCGAAAGTTTATCTCATTCTTTTGTAACCATCATTATTCGAATTGAGTGTTATGAAGGACAACAACTATATCAGGATCGCTTCGGTCTCTGCCCTTGAAGATAAAAAACCAACTTACGCCCTGGCGAGGAGTATTGACCTGGTGATCGTGAAACACGACTCGGGCATCTCTGTTCTTTATGGAAGATGTCATCACAGAGGGGCTTTGCTGGCCGATGGATATATAGAAGGGGCAAATCTTATTTGTGGTTTACACAATTGGGATTACCGATACGACACGGGGATCAGTTCCTACAATAACGAAGAACGACTACATAAATTCAAGGAATACATCAAAGGCGATGATCTCTGCGTAGATGAAGGTGAGATCATAGCGTTCGAGCAAGAATTCCCTCAACCTTTCAACCGTGACGTATACCTCGGTGCTTTCGCCGATACCCATCCTGAGGAAACTGAACCTTACACCCACTATATCAAGGAATTAGCTCAAAATGGACTGACAAAGATCGGGAAACATGGCTTTTCGGCTTCCATGGGTGTTGAACGTAACTCTCTTCCCAAATGGAATGATATTCAATTCTTACCAGCTCAAATCGCCCGTCGACCCTTGCTTGATGATGAGGCAGTTGACACACGTGTTGTAATTGGCTCCGGCGCCAGAAAGCCACTGGTGCTGGAAATGCCATTGTTTGTTTCCGATATGAGCTTCGGTGCTTTGTCACGCGAAGCTAAGGTCGCTCTTTCAAAAGGAGCAGAAATGGCGGGAACCGGGATATGTTCAGGCGAAGGCGGCATGCTTCCCGAAGAGCATGCAAACAATTCGCGGTATTTCTACGAGCTGGCCTCTGCTCAATTTGGATTTAGCTGGGATAAGCTGGATAATGTTCAGGCCTTTCATTTTAAAGGCGGGCAAGGTGCTAAAACCGGAACCGGAGGTCACCTGCCCGGAAGCAAGGTGAGTGCCGAGATCGCAAGTGTCAGGGGACTAAAGAAAGGAGAAGCAGCTATCTCACCCGCCGCCTTCGAACATCTGAAAACTGTAACAGACTTCAGATCATTTGCGGAGAAAGTTAGAACCCGAACAGGCGGCATTCCAATTGGTTTTAAAATCGCAGCTAGTCATATTGAAAAAGATTTGCAGTTCGCCCTGGATGTGGGAGTGGACTACATTATTCTTGACGGACGAGGAGGGGGTACCGGATCGGCACCTACTATCCTGAGGGACAACATTAATGTCCCCACCATCCCGGCACTGGCCAGAGCCAGGGACTACCTGGATAAAGTTGGGGCGTCTGATGTTACACTGGTTATTACCGGAGGATTGCGAATAGCCGAGGATTTTGCCAAAGCCCTGATGCTTGGAGCAGATGCCATCGCTGTGTCCAATTCGGCTTTACAGGCCATAGGGTGCCTGGGTATGCGAGCCTGTGGCAGTAACAATTGTCCGGTTGGGATTGCTACGCAGAAAGAGTCACTTCGGAAGCGCCTTATTATTGCTTCTTCAGCAAAACAACTCTGCAACTTCTTCGGTGCAACGAACGAGCTGATCAAAGTAATATCCAGAGCCTGTGGCTACAACGACATATCCCTGTTCAATGAAACCGACCTAACCACCTGTAACCATGATATACACTTACTAACAGGCATTCAATATGCCGGAATCACCAAGCTATGTTCGAGATAATAATTGGAATAATAGCAATAGCGGCGTTGATGAGTTTCATCAATGCAAGAATGTTGAAGTTACCTGAAACTATTGGAGTGATGATCCTATCCATTGGTGTATCATTATTCCTGGGGGCTTCCTACTTTTTCCATCATAGTGTGTTCATTCAAATTTGCCATATCGTCGATCAGATAGAATTTCGGGAAATACTTTTCGACTTCTTACTGGGAGTTTTGCTATTTGCCGGAGCCATTCATGTGGACCTGAATTATTTACTCAAACAAAGGTTGTCGGTCACACTTTATGCAACCCTGGGTGTGATCCTATCCACATTTCTGATAGGCTCCTTGTTCTACTATCTTACACAAAGTTTCGGCCTGCCGGTGGACTATCTCTACTGTCTTGTATTCGGAGCCCTGATATCTCCTACCGACCCGGTTGCCGTGCTGGCAATCCTCAGGAAGGTAAATGCCCCAAAAAACACCGAGATAAAAATAGTAGGAGAATCCCTATTCAACGACGGCGTGGGGATTGTGGTTTTCCTGTCCATTTACTCACTCGCAACCATGATGCAGGAGTTTGAGATCTCAAGTATCGTTCGGGAATTCACTTTTGAGGCCGGAGGAGGTATCCTAATGGGCATTTTATTAGGTTTTCTTGGAAGAAAATTGATTCGGTTGGTTGTTTCCGAACCAATTATCGCTGTACATATCTCGCTGGCGATCGTGTTGGGCGGGTATAGTCTGTCTTCATGGTTTCACGTGTCCGGGGCTCTTGCAATGGTAGTTGCAGGATTGATCATGGGTCAGGGAATTAGCCAGGAAGAGAACACAGGAAAACTTAAACAGCATATGGGCATATTTTGGGATGTTTTGGACGAAATCTTCAATGCAGTACTCTTTGTCCTGATTGGGATGGAAGTCATCTCACTGAAATTCGAATTTCTATATGTGCCGGTTTCCATTATATCGATCATCATCGTCCTTCTATCTAGATATGTTGTGATATATGTCCTTGATCTTGTCTTGCCAGGACATCAGAAGGCAGGAAGAAAAGAAAGAAAAATACTCACCTGGGGGGGACTTAGGGGAGGAATTTCCATTGCCCTGGCGTTGACATTACCGGAAAGTGAACTCCGGGACACCATAGTATTTACAACCTACGTGGTTGTGGTCTTTTCAATCGTCGTGCAGGGGCTTACTATTGAAAAACTACTCCTAAAAACCTATAAACAGTAGTCATGAAAAAGAAAGTGATTTGGCATAAGGTGCTAAGCAACAAAAAACTACTCCCGGAAGGCAGGGTGAAATCGGTTACGGCCAAGCATCATGATATCTGCCTGACACACGTGAAGGGAGTTTTCTCAGCACTCGACAACAAATGCCCGCATCAGGGCGGACCCCTTGGCGAAGGATCCATAGAGAACGGACATCTTCGCTGCCCCTGGCACGGTTGGGATTTCGATCCTTGTACGGGAAAAGCTCCTGGCGGATTTGAAGACGGGGTAAAAACGTATCAGGTGAAAGAGGAGGATGGTGCTATTTACGTTGGTCTTGAAGAAGAGAAGCCCCGGGAAGAAACGGTTTCGGATGTGATGATGGAAACCATGGTGAATTGGGGAATCAACACTGTTTTCGGGATGGTTGGTCATAGCAATCTCGGAGTTGCAGACGCCATGAAACGATTAGAAGAAAAAGGAAAATTGAAATACTTCGGGATCCGGCACGAAGGTGCTGCCTCCTTTGCCGCGTCAGGCTATGCAAAACTTACGGGGAAGCCTGCAGCATGCTTCGGGATCGCCGGTCCGGGAGCCACGAACATGTACACAGGGATGTGGGATGCAAAAGTTGATCGCGTACCGCTCCTGGCACTTTCCGGACAGGTAAACACTCAAGTTCTGGGAACCGGTGCCTTCCAGGAAGTAGACCTGGTAAGGGCTTTTGACTATGTTTCGGAATTCAATCATGCTGTACATGCCAACTCCAACCATTCGGAGCTGATGGCCCTGGCCGTAAAACACAGTATCGTAAAACGTGAGGTCGCACACCTAACCTTTCCAGATGAGGTAGCATTCAGTAAAAAAGCTGAAGAGTCGCAACCTCAAACACCTGAAAACCGAATCACACCTTTCAATATCAGTCCTCCAAAGGAAATGACGGCCAAAGCGATCGGGCTTATCAAAAATTCCAGTCGCCCTGTCATTATTGTTGGCCATGGCGCACGTTTCAGCATGCAAAGTATTATTTCTTTTGCTGAAAGTCTTGACTGTCCTGTAATTACCACATTTAAAGCAAAGGGGCAGATCTCGGATCAGCACCCTCTCAGCTGTGGTGTACTGGGAAGAAGCGGAACGCCCATCGCTTCCTGGTTCATGAACGAGAGTGACCTCATCATCGTATTCGGGGCTTCATTTTCCAATCATACCGGGATCACTCCGAAAAAACCGATCATCCAGGTGGATTTCGATCCAATGGCCCTTAGCAAATTTCACAAGGTCGATGTCGCTCTCTGGGGGGAGATCTCCGAAACCGTAGACCTGCTGTCTCGCTGTCTAAAGGATGAAATAACTACTGAATCCCAACAGGAAGAAATAGCAAAACGATGGTCTATCTGGAGAGCCGAAAAATCGAACAGGCTGCGAGACAACAGTAAGCTTGGACTGAGTTCAATTGCCGTTGTAGATGCCATGAGCCAGGTTGTCGAAGACGATGCTGTGATCGCCGTTGATGTTGGCAACAACACCTATTCCTTCGGAAGATATTTTGAAACGAAACAGCAAACCATACTAATGTCGGGTTACCTGGGCTCAATCGGGTTTGCCCTTCCTGCCGCAATGGGCGCCTGGGCTGCGCAAGGCCATGAGCGTGCTATTTGGTCCTTTTCCGGGGACGGCGGCCTGGGGCAGTACCTGTCGGAACTGACTACTTTGGTGAAATACAGCATGAATATCAAGCATGTAGTGTTGAATAATTCCGAACTGGGAAAGATCTCCAAGGAACAAAGGGCTGCCCAAGTGGATGTTTGGCATACCTCGCTTCACAATCCCAGTTTCGCCGATTTTGCTAATAATTGCGGTGTCCTGGGTATAAAGGTAACCCGTGCCGAAGAGCTTGCCCCAGCATTGGAAAAGCTAAAAGCTCACCAGGGACCCGGGCTCCTGGAAATAATTACGGATCCTTCCCTGATCTAATAAATGCAAATTATGAAAACTATTGTCCTGCTCATCACAAATTGTGTCCTGCTGTACTTTCTGGCTGGATTTGTCTTCGGAATTTACTTCCTGTTAATCGGGGCTCCCAGAATCGATCCCTTGTTGAAAAACAGCAAATGGGCAGTTCGAATACTCCTACTTCCGGGAGTAATAGCAGCCTGGCCATTTTTCCTTCGGAAAATGATAAACCCAGCAGAAACAGGCACTATGAATAACCAACTACGTAAAGTTCATAGACATGTTTGGATTGCGATAGTCATTATCATGCCGATCGTCCTATTCCTGTGCATCAGAGATGTTGATTTCAGCAATAAAAACTTCAGCAACATACAATCGCAACAACTGCCTGTAACTACGGAAAACTTAATTGCAAATACCGACAAACTATCAGTTCAGCTTCTAGAGGCAGAGAACACATTGATCATGGTACTCAACCTGAAAACGCCATTTAAAAACCCATCCACAAGTCTGTACATTTTGCAGAATGGCACAAAAGGCAAGTTCCTGGGGCAACTGAACAGTCTTGGAATATACAGGTTTGATCTTTCAAAGGTACCCGAAGGGATCATCTGTTACGACACAATAAAAGATGAAATAATAACCAAAATTGAATTCTGATGGGACTCGAATACAAATTTGTGCTATGGAACAGGTACAAAAAGAAATACGATCTGGTAATTGCAGGTTTCTCGATAATCTTCTTACTTCTCTTCGCGGGTATTACCCTTATCGTCAATAGAGAAACAACTGTTGAAACCTTGGTGATAAGAGGGTTCGGGATACTGGCTGTGGTAATGCTTCACCTCATCCTGGTCATCGGCCCATTGTGCAGGCTACAGCCAAAGTTTCTCCCTATACTCTACAACCGAAGACATCTGGGTGTAAGTATGTTCCTGGCTGCACTGGTTCATGGAGGGTTTTCCATCTTCCAGTTTCACGCCCTGGGAGATACATTTCCTATCTATTCGATCTTTACTTCCAACCTGGATTATTTTTCCTTGTCGAATTTTCCTTTCCAGGTTCTGGGATTCTTTGCATTGCTCATTCTTTTCTCTATGGCAGCTACAAGTCATGATTTCTTCCTGGCGAACCTGTCTGCCGTAACGTGGAAACGACTTCACATGATGGTATATGTAGCCTATGTTCTGATCCTGCTTCACGTAGTACTGGGTGCATTTCAGCAGGAAACATCACTGTTCACAATTATAGTACTCGGTCTTGGATTCGTTTTAGTGGTTTTACTTCACTTGCTATCCGCCAGACAGGAATTGAGAGCAGATAAAATTCAAAGTGTTGAAACGGAAGGCTGGTTTAGAGTGTGCGAAGTTGATGAAATAGAGGATGACCGCGCCAAGATTTTCACTTTGAATAAGGAGCGCGTGGCCATTTTCAAATACGAAAACAAGCTATCGGCCATACACAATGTCTGTAAGCACCAGGGTGGGCCATTGGGTGAAGGAAAGATCATTGACGGCTGCATCACCTGCCCATGGCATGGTTATCAGTACCTGCCTAAAAATGGACAGTCACCTCCTCCTTATACTGAAAAAGTTGCCACTTATGATCTCAAGCTGGTTGGCAGCACAGTTTTCATCGATCCTAACGCCCATGCCGAAGGAACCGAAGTAGAACCTCTAATCATAACAAAATGAAAAAACAGGACGAATTCTTTGTGCCTTATATAAGCGAAAGTTTGGGCAGCAAAACAAAAAAGGCAATTCGCAGATTAGTATGGACAATACTTTTCGCAATAATAGTAATAGCCGGCGTGTTCGCTTTTACCCAAAAACCTTTTAAAAATGGCTCATTTGAACTTACCAGCGAGACGCGGTTAACGGGAGTTTTCCATGAAAACCCCTACCCCATGTTACGGGTGAAAGTGGCGGATGATTCGTACAAGAATATCCTGCTACTCGGATTTGGGAAGTCAAGTGTGAATCCCTACCTCGCTGTTATTCGAAAAGATTTTGAGACACTGGCAGGAAAGGAACTAGCCATAGAAGGCAACCTGATCTACTACAACGGAAAAACACTTGTCCAAATCACCTCCGAAGAAAAAATCAAAGTAATGGGGAATTCTGACCCTAACATTCTTCCCAAAAAAGAAAAAGTTGGAAAAGTCACGCTCACAGGGGAGATCATAGACCCAAAATGCTATTTCGGGGTGATGAAGCCAGGATATGGCAAAATCCACAGGAGTTGCGCTGTTCGGTGCATCTCAGGTGGAATTCCCCCTGTTCTTGCAGCAACCGATAGCAATCACAATCTCCACTACTATTTGATCACAGATATGGTTGGAGGAGCAATACACGAGAGCATCCTGCCATATGTTGGAAAGCCCGCGGAAATTACCGGGATTGTCGAAACGTATGAAGACTGGCAGTTTTTGAGGATCAACGTCGAAGACATCAGGGAAACAGGCGAGGCTTCACTCATTTATTAACGATCAAAAAACAGATTATCATGAAAAAGTCAGTCTTTAATCTTATCCTGCTGGTAGTAATTTTCCATTCATCAGCAGTATTGCCCCAGGTCGAGGAAAAGTATTCTGAAACACAGATCATTGGGGATCTGATCGTAGCGATCAATGCTGAAGATTCAGCAGCTTTGGATGAATTCATTCTGAAATACGTGAAAAACAAAGACGGAGCGTCTTTTACAAAGAGTCGAATGGAACGTTTTATGGTAATCACCGGAGGAGTAGATTACAAAGGAATCTACGATTCCGAAAATCCTGTCGACAATGAAACCATCTTGAAGGTCAAAGGTAAAAATTACAACCTGCCGCGCACCCTTTTCCTCGTTTACGAAAGTAGTTTGAAGCAATCCCTTCGCGAAGTGGATTTCGGATTGTATCGAAAGGTCGATCAGCCAATCAGCGAAGAGTCCATGTTACAGGAGGTAAAGGTGCTTATGGAAAATCTGTCCGAAAAGGACCTGTTTTCCGGAGCCGTCCTGATCGCTAAAAAGGATAGTATACTATACACCCGAGCGGTGGGGGAGGCATCCAAACGCTTTCATGTTGATAACCGAACCGACACGAAGTTCAACCTTGGATCTATGAACAAGATGTTTACTTCCCTGGCTATAATGAAAATGGTGGAAAAAGAGCAATTGGGCCTGGATGAAACCATAGATAAGTATCTGGACGAAAGTTGGCTTCCAAAGGCGATTACGGAAAAGGTTACCATTAGGCACCTGCTATCGCATTCCAGTGGCTTGGGAAGTTATTTTAACCCAACGTTCTTCGGAAGTTCTAGGGATAAATTTATAAGCCTGCAAGACTATAAACCGTTGATATCAAATGAAACACTTGCCTTTGTGCCTGGAGAACGTTTCCAGTACAGTAATACAGGAATGTTCCTGCTTGGAGTGATCCTCGAAAAGGTAAGTGGCAAGGATTATTACAGATTTGTTCGTGAAGAGATATTCGAGCCGGTTGGCATGGAGAATACAGACTCATACCGTATGGACCATCCGGTTGAAAACCTGGCGATAGGGTATTCGAAAGCCGACAATGAACTTGGATACGAGAACAATATCCTCAAACACGTACTTCGTGGCGGCCCGGCAGGAGGTGGATTCTCTACGGTTGAAGATCTTCACAAATATGCCCTGGCCCTTACGAATGAGAAAATTGTAGGCAAAACACTACTCGAAATGATGTGGAACGATTACTACAACACAAATAACTACGGTTATGGGTTTAAGGTAGAGGACTACGACAATGAAAAAGTGGTAGGTCATTCCGGTGGTTTCTACGGAATAAGTGCCGATCTGTCCATATTTACCCGAAGCGGCTATATCGCGGTAGTACTTTCGAACTATGAAGGCGGTGAGCAGGTGGCTCATAAATTCACACATATGCTCTTAAGTGTAGCTGATTAATCTCAGAAATTAACGATCTGCAGGTTTTGATTCATGCTATAATAAATCCGAACTCTTTTCCCTGTTTTCAATGCGTTTGAAAACACGAATTCAAACGACTGGTGGTCTTTTTTGCCTTTCGTTTGTAGTGTCAAATTAAAATCTAACAATTATGATCTTAACAGCAGTACAAGTTCATCTGGAAAAAGTAAAAACTTTATGTGCCGACCTTTCGGATGAGCAATTCGCATCAAAATTGAAGGTGCTCAATGGTTCATCCATAGGCGCACACGTTCGGCACATTATTGAATTCTACAACTGCCTGCTTGAGTTTGACTATCGGAGAACGGTTAGCTATGACAATAGAAAGCGGGACAAATCATTGGAAAACAGTAAGTACAAAAGTATCAACAACATAGAAAAGATCCTTAATGCAATAGATGGTGTTGAAGATTTCGAACTCAGGGTTTTATCCGACTATTCCATTTTCGGAGAAAACGAATCCATATCATTGGCTTCCACCTTCTACCGGGAACTTGCGTTCAATATCGAGCATACCATTCATCACCTGGCGTTGATAAAGATCGGGGTACAGGCAATGGACACTACAATTCCACTGGATGAGAACTTCGGGTATGCCCCATCCACCATCCGAAATAATTACCAGAAGCTATGTGTACAGTAAGCTATATCCCGAAGGAGAATGGTTTCATTCTTACCTCGAACCGGGATGAAAGTCCGCTTAGGGTTACTCGTCTCCCAATGGAAGAGGTTCTAGCGAATGGTACTAAGATCATATTCCCTCAGGATGCCAGTAAGGGTGGAAGTTGGATTGCTATGGATGAATACGGGCGTGCTGCCTGTTTACTCAACGGAGCCTTTCAGAATCACAAGAAGCAGGATAAATACCGGGCGAGTCGAGGTAAGATCGTGATCGCAGCTTTTGAGGCTGAAAGTTTTGAAAGTTTCCTTTCTGATCTCAGCCTTGAAAATATTGAACCGTTCACTCTGTTGCTCGTTAGTTCGGGGAAACTACAAACCTTGGTATGGGACGGAGACCGAAAACATATGAGCGACCTAGCTACGGATACTCCGCATCTGTGGTCCTCCTCCACTTTGTACAGCCGGGAACAGCATACTGCAAAACTCGAATTCTTTGTCAATTCACTTGGCATGAACAAGACTACAGAATCCGGTATCTTAAAAATACACGGCAGCGAAAAAGACACACCATTTATCCTTCGGGAGGATAATATCAGTACGGTTAGTATTACTCAGCTGTCATTCAATGGAAAACAACGAAAAATTACATACATACTTAAAAAGAAGCGCAATGAAGAATTTATTTCTATACCTATTCATCCTAGCTAGTTTCGGCTTTGCCCGGGCACAAGCAACAATCGATGTCAAACAATACACAAATCACGAAAACGGCCTGGCGTTGGAAGGGTTTGATGCTGTAAGTTATTTCTCGGGAAACCCTGTGGAAGGAAAATCAACTTTTTCGTTCACCCACCTGGGAATTAGGTACCAATTCAGCAATAAAAAAAACCTGGACACCTTTAAAATTGATCCTGAAAAGTACATCCCGGTCTACGGTGGCTGGTGTGCATACGCCATGGCAGATAGCGGCACGTTGGTGAGCGTGGACCCGGAAACGTATAAGATCGTTGATGGTAAACTCTATTTGTTCTACAACCAGTATTTCAACAATACTTTAAAAAAATGGAACCGGAAGGAGTCCGAATACCTCAAGTCGGCCCAACTCAACTGGAAGAAATACATAAAATCCTTACGTCATGAATAGAAAAGCGAGTTATTATATGGAGAGATCTGCGGCCATCATTGCCGCGATCATATTATTGCAAACCTTGTTCTTTAAGTTCACCGCTCACCCCGATAGTGTTTACATATTCACAACTATAGGCGGGGAGCCATATACGAGGATAGTATCAGGAATTGTGGAATTGATCATAAGTTTTCTGCTATTGTTCTCAAGAACGTCGATATACGGTGCACTACTTGGCGCGCTAATCATGCTAGGAGCCATGGGTTCGCACATTTTTTTACTCGGAATTGAAGTGAACGGCGACAATGGAACACTGTTCATTCTAGCCGTAGTTGCATTCTTGTGTTGTTGCTATATTATTTATCTGAAATCGAACCAACTCAGCAAACACTTTAAAACCCAAAGATGAAACGGTTGTTGTCCAAAAGATGGTACATTAAGTTAAGCAATTGGGAATACTGGCCTATGTGGATATATTATATTCCCGTGTGGATTCAGCATTTTTGGTTATCCTTGAAGGTAGGTAATTTGTTCTTCTTCTTAAGAACCAATCCCGCCATAGACGGATTTATCCTGAGTGATTCCAAATACAGAACCCTTCAGCTCGTCCCCAACGAGTGTAAACCGAAAACAATCTACGTAAAAAAGGATAGTCGGCCTGGGGACATTCTGGATGAAATCGCCAAATGCGAAATTATATTCCCGGTCATTCTTAAACCCGACATAGGTTTCCGAGGGATCAGTGTAAAGAAAATAGACAACGAACAAGAACTCGCAGAATCTCTCAAGAAATTAAAAGTGAACCATATCATACAGGAGTTTGTGGATGATGAACTGGAGATCGGATTGTTTTACTACAGGTTACCCGACAGTAACAAAGGAGTGATCCCTTCCCTTACCATAAAAAAATTCCTAAGCGTTGCTGGTGACGGCAGTAGTACCCTGGGACAATTGATCGAAGGAAACCCGAGAGCGGTTCTTCACCAGGAGAAGTTGAGGAAAAGATTCAAGGCCAGATGGAATCATATTCTTCCGGCAAATAAAATCATGATCCTTGACCGAATCGGAAATCATAATAAAGGAACTGAGTTCAGGAATGGTAATCATCTTATTGATGAAGAACTCATATCCATTTTTGATGACCTCAGCCACAAAATGGAAGGATTCTATTTCGGGCGCTTCGACATTAAAACTCCTTCCCTGGAAGCGCTTAAAAGAGATCACAACTACAAGATACTGGAAGTTAACGGGGTTGGTGGAGAACCAACCCACATCTACGATCCTGGCACTCCGTTTTTCAGTGTTTGGAAGGATCTCTGCGCCGTCTGGCGGGTTGCAGCAAAGATATCGAAGATCAATTTCCGAAATGGTGAAGCAAAGCCAACATTCAGGGAAGCCCATGCCAAGTGGTCTTCATATACCCAATATAGGACCATGTTACGCTAACTATGGTTAACAGATAGATATAACTGTTTTTGACCCAAATTCTTAACTGACATATATCATGGTCTGAATACAAGAGGGGCTTAACTTTGCTAAAAACTCAATTTATGAACCTTCCCTACGCCGAACCCTACAAGACCAAAATGGTGGAATACATCAAACCTTCCACTCTCGAGGAACGCAAGAAATGGATAGCCGAAGCCCACTATAACCTGTTTAACTTAACATCGGACAAAGTCTTCATTGACCTGCTCACCGATTCGGGGACAGGGGCCATGAGTGATAAACAATGGGCCGAAATGATGCTGGGCGATGAAAGCTATGCGGGATCGCAGTCTTACCTAAAGTTAAAGGATGTCGTGGAACGGATCACCGGCTTCCCGTTCTTTCTACCTACTCACCAGGGGCGTGCCGCGGAGAATGTGTTGTTTTCGGTACTTGTAAAAGAAGGAGATGTCGTCCCCGGCAATGCGCATTTCGACACCACCAAGGGACATATCGAATTCCGTAAGGCTACTGCCCTCGACTGTACCATTGATGAAGCTTTCGACACCATCATACATCATCCCTTCAAAGGGAATATCGATACAGCCAAACTTGAGGACGCATTCAGTAACAACCCGAATGAAAGGATACCCTTCGTGGTTCTTACCGTGACCTGTAACACCGCGGGAGGGCAACCGGTATCAATGGAGAATATCAAAGAAGTCTCAAGGATCTGCAAAAAATACAATACCCCATTGATCATCGATGCTGCACGTTTTGCTGAAAATGCCTATTTCATCAAGATCAGGGAAAAAGGGTATGAAGATAAATCCATCAAGGAGATCTCAAGAGAATTGTTCTCCTATGCCGATGGAATGACCATGAGTGCCAAAAAAGACGGCCTCGTAAATATGGGTGGGTTTATAGCCCTTCGTGATGAAGAACTCTATAAACAAGCTACCGTGTTCAATATCATGTATGAAGGTTTCCTGACCTACGGCGGGATGAACGGACGCGATATGGGTGCCCTTGCTGTTGGTCTGGACGAAGCAACTGAATTCGATTACCTGGAGACCCGGATAAACCAGGTTGCCTTCCTGGGTGAGCAACTGGTTAAACACGGAATACCGGTAATTCAGCCTTTTGGCGGTCACGCAATTTTCCTTGATGCGAATAAATTTGTTCCCACAATTCCCCGAGATGAATACCGGGCACAGGCACTGGCTATCGAACTCTATATTGAAGGAGGTATCAGGGGTGTTGAAATAGGCACCATCCTGGCCGACAGGGATCCGTTTACGCACAAAAACCGCTATCCCGAACTCGAACTGGTACGACTCGCCATCCCCCGAAGGACCTACTCACTGAACCATATGCGCTATATCGCCGCAGTATTGAAGAAGATCTACGACACCCGGGACCAGGCGAAAAGAGGGTATAGAATTGTGGATGAAGCGCCAATCATGCGACATTTTACGGTGAAGTTGGAGAAGATTAGCCCCGAACCAACAAAGTAAACGGCATCTTCGGTAACAGGAACTTAGAAATCCGGAACAATTGAGGTGTGTAGCAAATGGGATCGTTCCCAGGGGCTGGCAATGTATTTTAGGTTGAATATGTAACATTTCTCCAAACATCTAATCTTTAGAGTATTAGTTGTATTCCGATTTCAACCAACCATTTAACATGGAAAAATTTATATATGCATTCATACATCTTGGACTGCCCCTATTATTACTCATTGAATTTATAGTTCGCCGATCCACGACCAAAGCCGGACTGATAGTAAGAAGCTTGTTATACTTTCTTATACTTATATTTTTATTCCAATGGGGACAATGGGCTATAGTAGGAAGTTATTATTTGCGGTATGTTGTTTTACTATTTGCCGTCATGATCCTTATTTGGGGATATAAAAGATCGAAAATTATACGCACGCACAAGTCGAAGACTACCTGGAAAAATGTCCTGATCGTGATATCAGGAATTATGGTCGTATTCTTGATTTATATGAATATTTCAGCATTACTTGGAAAAAGTTATCCTGCGGGTGGTGTGGAACTTGAATTTCCATTGAAGAACGGTGACTATTATATATCCTCCGGCGGAAGTAAAAAGATCATAAATAATCATATGAGATCATTTCCAAATGCCCAGGAATTTGCTGTTGACATAAATAAACTAGGGCGGTTAAAGGGCGTTTCAAAGCACTTATTGTCATCGAAAAGGGAGGATCACCACATTTTCGGGGATACGGTCTATTGCCCTTGTGATGGTGAGATAATATCCACAAAATCGGACATACGGGATAACGAGGCCGGAAGTATGGACGTTAGATCTGAAGACGGTACAGGAAACTTTGTGGAAATCAAATGTGATCAGGATGTGATTGTCTTCATTCCACATTTGAAAATGAACTCCATAATGGTTTCTGATAACACAAGGGTCCCAACCGGCAAACCACTTGGCCTGGTGGGCCTTTCCGGCTTTACACAGGAACCTCATCTTCATCTTCAGGCGGCCAGGTATAAAACAGATTCAACCTTAGTTGGAATTCCAATAATCTTTAAAGGCAGGACGCTATCGAGAAATGATCTTTTTAAGAATTAGGTGAAAAAATAGGTCACATATGGGTAAAATCCTAGGTAAATTTTATTTAGATTGAATTAAGATAACTACTTTTGCCCTTCTTGATCTACTTCAGCATTGGGTAAAAAGAAAGATTTACAACTTAAAAAAGAACGCCTGGTTCGTATTAGAACCAATGGGTGCTGTGTTGCTGGGAAATGTAAGTCCAAATGCTGCAAGAAATACAAGAAATCTGAAGCCAAACGCTGTAAAAAATGCCCTTGTTTCGATCTGCTGAAGAAAGTTGCCTAGCATCAGCATATTAAAAGCTTTTTCTACATAAAGAACTTCCTTTGGAGCGCCATTTGCCCCATTTCCAAATTATAGATGTCGCGAACAGAAAAACTCCATTAAAGATTAAGAGAAACCCAATAAGTGATGGCCAGGTATCGAAGGTCACCCGGTCCAATACGACGAGTATACTCTGACCCTCGCCTTGGCTGGATATCAAATGACGTGTGGCCCAATTATTCCCCAAATGGAGTCCAATCGGGAAGAACAAAGTACGAGATCTTAGTAAGGCTGTTGCAAAGAATAAATGCCCAACTGGAATGCTCATAAGTAAAATTACAAGATGTCCCGAATTGCTAATAACCGACTCATCAGCGATATGGATTAAAGTAAAAAGTACTGAGAAAACGATGTTTGCAACAACCACATTAGAAATTGCTATGGTCTTTTTAAAAAGATAGCCTCGAAAAAGAAGTTCTTCTACAGCAACCGTCGGAAGGATAAAGTATAAAGAATTGATGATTGCCCGATAATCAACAACACTACTAAAAATAATCGTTTCTCCTGTATAAAAGGCTCTGGCAAAACTTGCTACTAAAAAGACAATAACACCTAAGAAAAGGCCGAAGAATATAAAAGAAACGTTTCTTAGCGTTAGGTTTAATCCGATTGCTTCCAGCTTTTTTTTATCTAGTTTGAACAGAAACCAGGTTACCAGGAATAATGAGATGGCAGAGACATATGGAAAGTATTGTTTCAAAGTCGGTCCATCGATCAAGGTACTGAGCATTAATGCCAGGGCAAACAATAGTATAGCGACCACATAACGGGATGTGACAGGAAATTGATTCAGTAAATACATCATTCTATATCTCTCTTTTTATCTGAAACTCTTATTATTCCTTTCCGAAGCATCAAATTCAGTAGGATCAATGTCATAACAGTTGGGAATAAACCTCTGAAAAAGGCATAAAATGACTCTGCGGGTTCTCCGAGGTCGACACGGGAGATTTCAGCAAACAACAACTCACCGTAGGGCTGCGATTCGTAAAAGCAAGACATTAACAAATTATAACCCAGGTGCAGTCCAAGACCGAGGTATATTGATTTCGTCTTGTAGAACGCATAGGCCCACACATAGCCAGTGAACCCAGTGATAAGAATAACATAGCCTATCAGCACCCAACGTTCATTCGTCATGCCGTAGGAAAACACATGGTAGACACCGAAAAAAACTGCCGAGATCAAAATAGCCCATTTTGGCCCCAGGCGATGTATGAGAATATAAAGAATTGCTCCTCTGAATATAAGATCTTCGGTTAGTGCCGAACGGAGATGGTATACAAATGCATCAACTAAGGGGCGAATACGAAAGCCCGAGAACTGCCATTTAATCGATTTGAGTTGGGTCTCGATGAATATCAGCATCAAACAGAACACAACGATCATGACCAGGCCGATCGCGAACTGTACAAGGTGGTTTTTACCGGGGAATATCCCGATTGCGTTTAAGTTCTTCTTCTCTATTAGGAACAATAGTCCCCATGAGATTAATAGTATGACTAGTAATCCGATCATTGTATTAAGTATTTAAAAGTTATACTAGGGTCTGGGTTTCAGAAATGGAATTGACAAAGGATAATAACAAGTGCCTGATTCCAGGGCCGATAAAGTATTTTTAATGCTGAAGAATAACCCTATCAGAAAAATTACCCCGGTCACTATGAAGTTGTATCCCGGGATCGCAAAAAAGAGTAAGAGGGAAAGAACTAACAGCAGGCTGATGGTACTATGAAAATTGATCACCGCCCGTCCATGTTGGTCATACTTCTGATTGTCATCCGCTTTGTTGATCCATATTATAATGGGGAATAAAAGGTTTGCAAAGGGAATGATCAATCCAAAGAAAGGAGAAGAATGAAGCAAAAGCATCCATTTTCGTTTGACGGGTTCTTCTTTTGGGTCCTGTAATACGATCAGGTCCTCTACCTCCACTTCCAATCCTACAGCCAGGAGCTTAATGGTTTGTAAATGGGGTTGCACTTCTCCTTTTTCTATACGTTGGATAGTGCGTACACCTACTGTGGTTCTTTCAGCAAGTTCATCCTGGGTATATCCTTTTAATTTGCGCTGGTAAAGTAGATTTTCTTGTAATGTCGGTCGTTTCATTTCACGATGATTGATGATGCAAATGTATAACGTACCAATGGTTTTTTACACGCCATTTAAATGTCACCTAAATGTCATTTCCTTTGTTTACGGGCTTTTGCAGCTAAAAGGATGGGGCAGTTTAACGAATTTATAAAAAATATGAATGGAAAGGCAGTAAGGGGAGTTCGAGTACAGCAGTCCTTTAGATAAAAAAATCTGGTCTTCGACCGGATTCTGATTAAGCTCCTCCAGCTGGACTTCCTCCTACTCCGCCTTTGGCGGATTCGGCGGATAAACTTCTCGTCCAGATTTTTCCCATGCAAAAAGCCCCTCACTTTCGTGAGAGGCCTGTCGTCGCTTCGCTCCCCCTAATATTGTTTTGTCGAACCACTTTCATGAGGAGTTGATGAGGTTTGCCGCAATTTATGACAACATAATGCCAACGTTCTAGTGCTCCTGTTTTATCGCAAGATGTCACCAAGCATCGAGTGGATATTCCTGTATTGTCATTAAAAATGTCATCTTATGCCAAGTTGGCACTTAAAATCTCTATTGTTTTCACATTTTTAGTCGATTTCAGGTTTGGCAACATAATTGACACTCTAATTCTTAAAATATGTTGAATATGGCAACAAATAAACAAGAATACCTACAAACTGTACTCGAAACGCACCGCATGTCACACGTTGAAGATTTGGTGAATAAATTCAAGTCAAAGAGAGATGAAGTCAAAGACGCCTTAACCTCACATTACGGTTCACAAATCTACAGTCCATTTGATTCTGGCTCCTTCAAAAAACACACCGCTATAAACACCAAGTTTGATTTAGACGTTGTAGTACCCGTCAAGCGGGACTCATTTGACACACTCGACAAGATGTTCGATAGCTTCTATGACTTCCTCAGTGATGAATTTGGAGAGAACGCAACAGTAAGGAAACAAACCGTTTCAATCGGAATCATCTTTGAAGAAGACAGCGATGGTGACGTAATTAGTCTGGATATTGTTCCAGGGCGAGAGCTAAGTCAAGACCAATATTCCAATGATAAAAAGCTCAATCTGTTCGTGAGCAGCGACTATGGTATTTTTTCCAGTAGCACCTATATCCAAACAAATATTCAAGCCCAAATTGACCACATCAAAGCCAAAGACAACGAACGAAAAATTATTCGTCTATTGAAAATTTGGAACAATAATGACGGCAAAGAATTTAAGTCCTTCCTCTTGGAACTAATTACCATAAAAGCCTTTGATACTGAAGATATCTCCGGGAATCTATGGGAAAAACTGCAACAAGTGATGACCTATATAAAAGACAACGTAACAAATGATAGCTTCAAATTAATTGACCCAGGAAACAGTAACAATGATTTAATGGACACTTTAACAAGTTGGGGTAGAACCAATCTCTCAAGTCGAATGGGAACAATGCTTGATAGAATCGAGAGCAATAGCGACAATATAAAAGGGTATTTCCCGACCAATTCAGATTTTGAAGAAGAAGATAAATCCTCTAGCAGTGGCTACGGAGTAAAAACCGGAGCAGCGGCATTTTCAACACCCCCGGACAACCAACGATTTGGATAGATGGGATTTTTGCAGGACGTAACTAAGCTCATCAGCGATATACCTTTTGTTGAAAAGGCATACGACTTTGAAGAAGAAGAACTCCTAATAAAAGGCAAAGTTAAGCTTTCCATTGAGGAGCTGCCACACCCCTTAGAATTTGATGTCGAAGTCTTTAAATGCTATCCGCTCAAGAATTATGACTCAGAATCAATAAAGTTCAAAAGCTTAGACCTTATTGAATACAAACACGTGATGGGAGATGGTTCAATTTGCGTTCATACAGCACATCATACGAATTTAAAATCCAAATTGAATTATGATTTCATCTCTCTAAAGAACTGGATTCTTAAATACTATGTGGGCAAAGAAAAAGATGACCACTATGAGCATATTATTGTTGACGAAAAGTTAGTTCATAATCAATACTGGTCCTATCAATTTACCGACATAGAGCAATCATTTGAAAAAGGAGAGTTCGGTGAGGTAACGATAAGCCCTCTTCTTCCCATTGGAACATTTAGAGGTGCCCGTATTTCCAATCACATCATACAGAGTTTTATTAGAAATAATGGTGAGAAATTAGATTGTAAATGGAGTCAGCTTTATAAACAGTTTAATATTACCAATTCTGGGTGTTATGTTTTTATAGAGTCTCCACCTGCAAACCATGGAAAATTCATTTATACAAAATGGTCTGATTTGCAGGACCATCTCCCTCTACAATTTTTAACATTCCTACTCGAATTTCAAAAGAAGTTCATTAAAGATAGAGGGAAAATCTTTCCTTTATTTATTGGATATAATACCGATGATTCTAATATTCACTGGCAAGTAGCTTTACTAGAACTGGGGAACTTTCCTGTAATGGGTTATAGAATGCCTAGTGGAAAATGGGAAATGATACTTAAGCATGATATGGAAATTGATTGGGGCTTAACAAGGAATTCTTCATTCGATTATTTTTTTGGAAGGGGTTCTTTTTCGAAGCACATTACTGAGAAGAAAATACTTATTATTGGTGTTGGTGCAGTCGGCAGTATGGTCGCAAAGACTCTCACAAGATGCGGCTGCAAATTCATAGACATTGCTGACAGTGACATCAAAGAACCTGAGAACATTTGTCGTTCTGAATATCAGTTTAATTTCGGTTTGGGTGATAAGACTGAAGAACTCAGAATTATACTTGGTACTATCTCACCCTTCGTTGAAACCAACGTTGTCGACAAAGACTATTTTCAAGGGATTATTAAACTATTCCACAAAGAGAAGGGAAGCAAATTAAATTTTGAGAAAAGCTTAAATGACTACGACTTAGTCTTTGATTGTACTACTGATAACGACTTGATGTACGCACTAGACTCTCTGGATTTGAAATGTGCTTTAATAAACCTCTCAATAACCAACTTTGCTAATGAGTTGGTCTGTGCATTCTATCCAAACATATATAATTTCGTAATGAATCAATTCAATAATGTTCTGGATAATGATACAACCGATTTATATAATCCGACTGGTTGCTGGAGTCCAACCTTCAAAGCTTCTTATAATGACATTGCATTGTTGGTGCACAAGGCTTTAAGTCGAATAAATAGCCTCTATGATTCAGGAGCAAGAAAGAATAATTTTGTGATAGAGGGTTCCGGGTCAGACCTAAAAGTTATCGAGTTTTGAGATTCTTCAATAAACATAGAAACGTTGAACTAATAATTAGCCAAGAATTAATTGATGAAATTGGCATCGTTGGTGTTGAACATTTCCCAAATGAATTTGGCGGTTTTTTGACGGGTAGGTACTCCGATGATTATAATACCCTGTTCATAAATGATTTCGTTCTTCCGAAAGCATCCAAAGGAAGTAGGTTTCAGTTCGTGAGACGTTCTAAAGGAATGAAGAAATTTTTCAGAAAATTATTCCAGAGCAAAAAAGAATATTATGTTGGAGAATGGCATACACATCCAAATGGTAGTACCCAATTTAGCAGCACTGATTTAAACGCAATGATGGAAATTGAATCAGCTCCAAGTGTAAAAATTAAGAATCCCGTGCTACTAATTCTAAGTGTCACCAACAAAAAACTTGACAACGCCACCTTTTATATATACGACAATAAAAAACTACTACCTTATGAGTAAAATAGATATAAAACTACTATTTGCTGGACTTCAAAAGCAAATGGTCGCCCAATTGAACACGAATAGAGAATTCATTACACATCCGGGTTCAAAAGGTGATTCATTAGAGAATGCATGGATTGAATGGCTGAGAACATATTTACCAAACAGATATAACGTTGACAAAGCGATTGTTATTGATTCTGAAGGAAATACAAGTCATCAGATGGATATAGTGATTTATGACAATTGGTATACTCCATTTATATTTACGCAAAATGGATTTCATTATATACCTGCCGAAGGAGTATATGCTGTTTTTGAAGTAAAACCAGACATCAAGGGTAATGTTGGCGATAAAAACTACATTGAATATTCTGCTGAAAAAATTGAAAGTGTTAGGATTCTAAAAAGAAAAGCCGCTGGATTTATAAATGGTGGAGTCCCACATGGTCCGAGACCCTTAACCAAAATTATTGGTGGTATTCTTTGCAGTACGAATTCATACACTCGAACGAACAACAGTACTATTAAAACACACATCCAAAATCAAACACAACTTAAGACTATTGATTTAGGGTGTATAGCTGATTATGGTAGTTTTTATGTCGATTATACTCCAAATAACGAAATAACTAATCCAGGTTATAAAGCCTATTTAGATTTTTATAACGCCAGAAAATTCAAGAGCTTAAAGTTTAGCAAAGCAGATAATTCGATGGTTACTTTCTTCTTCCAGCTAACAAGATATTTACAGCAAGCTATTGGAACAATTCCAGCAATTAACTTGAAGGAATATTTGGATAGTATCGGTGAGAAACTAGATGAAGAAATTTAATATTATTATTCCAATTACTTCTTTGTAAATTAGAGCATTAGACAAACAATATGGAAAAACAGATACGCTCTTTATTAATATCAAAACTTGGAGAATATCATAGTAATTTTACTGTTCCTTATTATAATGATGAGATTCTAAAGGTATTAGCCTTCAACCCAATAGAATTCGAGTGGAAAGACGACCTTGAGAATATTGGCGGTAATGTTTCATTCATATGCCTTGTAAAGGGAAAAATAAAAGGAATCACTTCCAGAAAAAGGACATACTCATTCTCCTTTTCAGGCGTCTCAGCTATAATGGAAGGAACAAAAGTTACAGACCTTAATTTGGAAAATATGAATATTACATCATATAATAGACAGGATTAAGTTCGTGATGACATTCTATCTATTTTCGATTAGATTTGACTTAATCCAATCAGCGTAGTACCTTAAAAAAGGTAGTAACTCGTTGGATTCAAATTTTGCCACTTGGACCACCTGACCATTACTATTTCTAGTAAACACAATCTCATCGACTAGAAAGTCATCCGTATTTGAAATTATTTCAAAGCTCCCGTGGGCTATTGAGTTACGTAAATCACGTATCAAATCTCTGAAATTCCTGTAGCGCTTATTGATAAATGAATTAACCAAACCCATTTGCTTAAGAAGTTCCGTGGTAATGATTGGATTAGGAATATGACTAAAAACCGTCTCCTTAGGAATCACAATAATACCCAATAAGCAATTCAATAGGAGCGTATAATTATACTGTTGCTCGAAAGGGTATTTATGAAGAATTGATTCGTATTGTGCTATTAGCTTCATTGTTCTGTCAATGAAATCATGCTCTATATCTTTATAATTTCCCATTTATATTGCTTTATCTTAAAACTTAAATAACCATTTCAAAGATAAAGCAATTAGTTTACGGAATAATAAACACAAAGTGATTCCCTCATCTATTAATTCGAAGCCATGTGCCGCTGCCAGCTCTTCACATCATACATGGACTCGATAATTCGTTTTGCTGCCGATGGTGATGTAGCCTCACACGAAACTGAAATATAATGTCCCCCGGATTTGAGCCAAATAGCTCCTTTGTAAGTTTGTGTTGTCATAATTATAATGTTTGCTCTTTTAAAGCTCTTTTAACCCTCTGGGCTGTTCCTAGACTCACACCACCCAATGCAGCTGCACGCCTCAAGGATTCACCATTTTCAAGCTCGGTGGCTACTTTCTTGTACTTCTTCAAGAATTCTTCAGTAGACATACGGGAGCCGTATAAGCGACCATTATAAACCCCTTTGGCTTTGGCTATCTCGATGCCTTGACGCTGCCTCTCAAGCATATTATTACGCTCCATCTCACTCACGTTACCCAGTACCGACACAATCATCTTGAATATTGGGTTCTGTTTTCCGTCAACCATAGAAAACATACCTATATTTTCCACATAAAGCTTGACGCTGTTTTCGGTTAGGAATTCGCAGACGGTTAGGATGTCTAGTATGTTTCTTCCAATACGGTCAATTGATAAGACATGTACTTCATCGATTCTACCTTGTTTAATCCTGTCAATCAATTTCTTGCCCTGAGGTCTTTCGAAAAACGATATTGCACCACTAATCCTATCTACATACACCTTATCGAATTCAGACTCATTCTTCTCCTGTCTGGAAGTATTTTGTTCTACGGTTGATACCCTAACGTATTTGACTTTCATAATTTCATTTCTATACATCAAATATAGTGTATTATATTAGGGTGGCAAAATAATACACATAAAAACCAGGTATTTAGCTGAAATTACTGTGCCCAAATCTTGTATGCTCCAATTAATACACTTCGTGTATATACAGTCCCTATTTCACTCTCCGAAATTTGCTGGAAAAATTTTGAACACCTCCGACCTTTTGTATATACACATCGCATTTCGGTCAATTGAAAGGGCGGATACGGGAACGAGATTTTTCAATTGTGTTTATAGATAGCTTTTGAAGACAGGTCGGACGGTCATAGCCGTTCGCATTCAAAAACACCAAGTCAACCGAAGTATAGACTGTGACTCACGTGCTTGGGTAGTGTAAAGAGGTACCTTAAAAGCAGCCTTTTCGTTGATTCTTGCATATTTATAGACAAACAATTTTATCATGGCAAAACTACCAACAACTGAAAACACCGAAATCTTTATAATGAGAATGACCCCAGCCTTGAAACAGAAGCTGAATGAACTAGCTAAGAGAAGTAAATATGGGGGTAATGCATCTTCTGCAGTAAGGGTTTTGATTGAGTCAGCGTATCTAGATTTTTGAGCTACCAAAAAAAACTCAAATTTATAATTCTCATTATTAGATGGTTACAAATAATTTCGAATATTTTTTCGACTTTTTTAATGTATAGACATATTTATATATAACAACCGTAAACAGTTTTATGATGGTCAGCATCACGACCTAGGTCAAATGAAGGTGGTGTACATATTCGGATTGCAAAGGGCAACATTAAGCGGGCGGAGGCTCAGGCACTTAAGTTGGTAATCTGGTGTGTGGTTGATAGGAACTTAGCCGATTCAATCTGAAAGGGTACCGCCAAGGTATTGGACCCGAATGCCCCACGTAGTATGTCGGTTTGGTTCTGCGAAGAACGAGTTCTAGGTACTACGGTCAGAACAGTTCCTATATAAAAATGTAGGAGAGATTTTTTGGAACTAAGTACGATGGATGATAGGACCACTTAACGGTGGATGTATGGAAGTAGACATAAATCATCTCTATACCTTTTTAGGGGGTATGGGGGTGATTTTTTGTTTCATTGGACTCCTGGAACCTCCTTCCGTTGGATAGGAAGAGAGACATATAAATTATTACCTAGGGAACATAAAAACTACAATAGATGGGTATAGAAAGTATATTAGAATCAACTAACTGAAATACCAAGAACTTATAGGTATTTCGACTGGTCTTTACTGCTTTTGTCTATAATTTCTTCTGTTATAATATTGATTTTATATTCATTAGTCATATAACTTGTATCCACTTATTTGAACTTATAACCGGAGTATATTCTACAAATTCACCTCTCTGAGATTCAAAGTCTTCATCATCAACACTGAAACATTCGACATTAACCTTCAATTTATCACATACGGACCTAATTTGCCTACTCAAAGATTCTTTATCCATTCTATTGAGCCAATAATTCCAATACTTTTTATTAGCGACCAACAATAATTTAGGTGATTCATGATTTGCCATGAAGCTCCATTCAAACTTTTTAAATCCATCGTGGTGAACATCATGTCTATCTAAAGCATCATGGTTGCAACGGATATAGTAGTAATACATCAATAATTCAATAACACCATAAATTGGACGGTTTGATTTGGAACTATTGCTGTATTTCAATTCACAAATTACAGGTACATCGTCTGATGTCATTCCAATAAGGTCTAGACATAGTCGTCTAGAACTTTTGTTTAGAACTACTGGAAGTTCGAAATCCAACCATTGAACTTCTGTTTTCGTTCTTCCATGGTCAATCACTGCTTTCTGGCAATTAAAAATTGCTCTTTGGAGTGCTTTCTCTGTTATGTCTTTTATTATAATAGACGGAGTCCCTGGATTGGTTGGATGTTCAATTGACTCATTATCTTCATTTTCAAGTGTTGCTTTTAACTTTCCTAAATCATTCCAATCAGAGTTATCAATATAATCAATTATGTGTCCTTTAAATTGTTCATTTGTAATTCTCGAAATCATAATCAACCTGTTACGAATAAATTCTCATAATCCTTTTACTAACTCGCCTCACCACCGTAGAGGTGCTCTTGGAATCCTATGAAAGTCTCTCTTATGGATTTGATATCACCAAGCTCGTGTTTGGCGTCAGCTAAGGCTTTGTATTTAAGTTCTAATAGGTCTGGAAGTTTCGCATCATCCAACTCGTCCACACCTTCTTTAACGTATTGCTCCAACACGAAGTTCAGGAACTCTTGTTGCTTTGGGTTGTAATCACCCAATTTGATTTTAGCCTTATCGGCTCGGTCTAATCTTGGAACCATGCTTTTATGATAAGCTACGTAGTTAAGCACATCGTATAAGTCGCTTTCCTCTCCATGTACCAGCTTACGTAAATCTTCAAGCTGTGCATGGGTATATCCTTTCTCATTCAGTTCTTCCAATAGCTTCTTTCTGGTAGACGGTAGACTCCAAAGCTTTCTAAGCTCATCTTCACTTCGGAATAGTGCTGGTAAATCTCCAAACAATTGGTCCAAGAACTCTTGAGCAGATATCGGTGTACCATGCGGACTCCAGAAGGAAGTCTTTATCATGCTGTCGATTTCTCTGACCTTGTTATCGGACAACTTAACCTTTATCATCTTCTTGGGTGGTTCATCACAAAAACAGGGGTCATTGTCACAAATCTCACAGTAGGTTGGCTCATGTATCTCATTTGGCTTGCCGTCCCCCCTGGTGTATTCTCTTGGTGGTTCTGGTTCAATCGGTTCACCATCCCACTCTGGGTCTTTGAAATGGTCATGGGCATTGACGAAATCGAAAACGGTGAAATACTCCTTGCCGTCAAATAGACGTGTTCCACGTCCCACAATTTGTTTAAACTCCACCATCGACTTCACAGGTCGTAGGAGCACTATGTTCCTCAATTCAGGGGCATCAACTCCAGTGCTCAGTTTCCTCGATGTTGTCAAGATAGTGGGGATACTCTTTTCGTTATCCTGAAAATCCCGCAGGTGCTTTTCTCCAATCTTTCCGTCATCTGCCGTTACCCTATGGCAGTAATTCACGTTATTACTGTCTGAGTATTGATTGATGAGGTCCCGAATCGCAGCCGCATGAACTTGTGTCGCACAGAACACCAAAGTCTTCTGATTCTGGTTAATGATATTCAAGAATGTTTTGACCCTAAACTCTTCCCGTGCTTTGATTTCGATAATACGATTGAAATCTTCCTCAGTATAGGTGCGTCCTACCTCAACCTCGCCTGTTTCGACATCATCATCTTCGGTATATTCATACTCATCAATTGTTGTTGTGATTTCCTTGACCTTGAAGGGTGTAAGGAATCCATCATTGATACCTTCCTTGAGTGCATAGATGTAAACCGGGTCACCAAAATACTTGTAGGTATCACCATTAACGTCCCGTTTTGGTGTAGCGGTCAGACCGAGTTGAACCGCTGGACTGAAATACTCCATGATTGCTCTCCAAGAGCTTTCATCATTAGCACCACCACGGTGACACTCATCAATAATTATAAAGTCAAAGAAGTCTTTAGGGTATTCTCCAAAGTTGGGAGAATCATCTGGACCAGACATGAAGGTCTGGAAAATGGTAAAGAAAATATTGCCATTTTTTGGAACCTTGCCTCGCTTTCTGATTTCATCTGGTGCGATACGGACCAGAGCGTCCTCTTCAAAGGCACTAAAGGAATTGAATGCTTGGTCGGCAAGGATGTTTCTATCGGCTAAGAACAGTATTCTGGGGCTACGCTGCCCATCTCGTCTTAGGTTCCACTTGGCATGGAACAACTTCCATGAAATTTGGAAAGCGATAGCCGTCTTACCCGTACCAGTAGCTAAAGTCAGCAGGATTCGGTCTTTTTTATCAGCAACAGCCTCTAGCACCTTGGTAATGGCATTGTCTTGGTAGTAACGAGCCTGCCAAGTACCCCCACGGTCCTCAAATGGTACCGAAAATAACCGTTCTTTCCAATCAGCAATTTCTTTTTTATACTCTTCAATCGGTGGTGGATAAGTCTTTTCCCAAAGTTCATCGGGTGTAGGGTATCGGGCAACATCACCCTCAACACCCTCATCCATATCAACCTCATAAATCTGTAACCCATTAGTGGCATAGGTGTATCTGATATTCAATCGGTCAGCATAATCCTTAGCCTGCCCTAGACCATCGGTGTAATAAGCATCACGCTTTTTGGCTTCTATTACCGCAAGCTTGCGATTCTTGTAAATGAGCACATAATCGGCTCTGAGTTGTGAGTAGTTCCTAACCCCAGGCTTCTCTTTGTTTGTAATTGGAAACTCCTTATACACCCTAGAACCTTCCACATCACCCCAACCTGCTTCTCGAAGAGCTGGTTCAATTAGATGATATTGGGTTTGGGATTCGTTCATTTAGTGGATATTAAATAGTTTTTGACCAGAGTCCAAATCTCATTCCTCACCTCATTCGACATCGCCTGGGTATAGTATGGTACGCTCCCGAACGGATAT
This sequence comes from Bacteroidia bacterium, assembly GCA_030431695.1. GTDB lineage: Bacteria > Bacteroidota > Bacteroidia > Flavobacteriales > Flavobacteriaceae > Pukyongia. The sequence goes on from JAUIIU010000003.1 coordinate 70,325, forward strand.
CCAAATAAAGTTCCCGTATATCCAAAAGCTCTGCGATTGGTGGTTTCGTCAAATACCTCAATTCGTTTTCGCTGCTTCCAATCATCACCTAAGCGATGAGGTTTCCCTATCATCAAAATCCATGGTGGGGTGATTTTACGGATGTACTCTTCAAAAAGTGGTCTACTAAGGTCTATCGCATTATCGGGTAGGCTATTTACATCTGGGCTTCTAAAAAAGCACGCATTGGTGTAATTTAGGTTTTCAATTTCCTCCCCAAAATGCCAATCAATGTAGGTTCGGCAATGATTGATAAATGACCAATCCCTTTCCTTATACTTTGGTGGGTGAGTGGACTGTGCGTTGATGTCATTTCCACCCCAGTTTATACCAAAGAAAACCCCCGCACCTTTTTGTATAGGGGTATCGCAGATGGCATAATTCCAGTTTTTTCCTTCAAGCCTTAATCCATTACTGGGGTCTTCAAAAACAGTAGCGGTCTTGTCAAGTAAATCGTAAAAGATAATGTCCTCATCATTTAGGTGGTCCAATTTCAACTCAAGGGACTTGACTTCGCTTCTTGATATGCCCCGCTCCTTCAATAGCCTAGAAACATCATCGCCAATATCTTTTAAAGCAAGGTCATAGGTGTTATTGTGGGTTGTTCCAATATGCCCAAGTAAAACTGGAATTTCCTTGCCATTCTTTAGCTTGACATTATACGTGTAGCGGGTTAATTGACTCACACCTCAACCTCCTTTCCTGTTAACTCACCTGCCAAAGCTTTTTGTAGGATGGATTTTTTGAGTTCTCGTATATTTTCAATCCTTTTTTTATTAAAATCTATAGAATTATGAGTCAACTCATGCATCTTATGATGCAGTTCTACGAACTTAGTTTGCTCTTGTATAGTTGGACATGGAACCTTTATTGACTTAAGTATTTTAACTCCTGGCACATTTGGTTGCGCTGCTCCACCAGCCGCCCTAAAAATCAAATCTTGAAATATTTTACTCCTAATCCAAATAATAAGAAAATCATTCAACATTTGATTTGGTTTAGTTGACAGCTTAAGTAATGCTTGATTAATTATTCCAGCTGGTGCATTCGGTGGCACCTCTGAAATGCGTCCAAGAGTAACCCCAGAACAACTCATCAGCAAATCCCCAGACTTAACTTTAAACCTCTGCATTTCTTGAAATTTTTCCTCATCTATAAAATATCTCAAGGCATCATAATCATTATGAATAGCTTGCTTCTGTTCATATACCGCATATCCCGATTCAACAAACATTGATTTTTTTAAGCTTCCACCAAATGGTCCACGTGTGAAGTCGCATATCTCACCCCAATTGACTTCATGCCAGTTGGCACTTTGAATAGTTTTGAAGGTCCAATTCTCATACAACTCCATTGCGTTTTCAATATTACGCTCAATATTGGCTTTCGCTTTGTCAATAGCTTCAAAGGCTTGGTCCAAAACGCCTACAATTTGCTCTTGTTCAGCAACTGGGGGAATTGGAATTTCGAAGTCAAATATATCCGCCTTGCTGAATCCATTTTGCGCAGACCTATCCGAAACATTCGCCAACGGTTTTTGAAAAAGAGGTGATGTCAAGTAGTATAGGTAATACCTTCTAACCAGTAATTCCTCATTAGGTGTGACTTTCATCAAAGCAACATTATATGCGCCCGATTTGCCCGTACATATTTTCCCGACTGACGCACCATACCTTCCTAACAAAATGTCATTGTGTTGACAGACCCTGTTTTTTTCAGATATAGGAATGTAAGCTGCCTTATTATCACTTTTAAAATCCCGAATTTGTAACAATCGAACATAACCTTCTTGCGGCTCAGACTTGAAGGTAGATTTCGGTGGTTGACTTCCGCCTTGCATGTCAGTCACCTCCCCCAATTTACTATTTATCCAACCTTCTCTCATATCAATTCTTTAATTGATTCGAGAATTGAGTTGGTCTCTGAGTTTAATCTCTCCATTTCAGACAATATCTCTTCAGGGACTCTTAACGGTGCTTCCTCTGGCATGTTCGGATTCTTAACGCTAAGGTCAATGGTCTTAACATCCACATTTGACACTTTCAAGTTCCAAGAACGTTCGGTTTCGGGTTTGTCTTTATAGCTATCCAAAAACTCTTTAAGGTCCTCATCGTTTAATGGACTGGTTTTACCTAAGCTGCGTTCTGGATTCAATTGATAATACCAGATATTCTTAGTAGGCTCCCCTTTCTGGAAAAATAGCACTATTGTCTTTACCCCGGTGCTGGTAAATGCTCCCTGAGGTAGCTCAAGAACTGTAAACAGGTCACAGCTTTCAATTAAGTATTCTCTCAAGGCAATAGCAGCATTGTCTGTATTGCTTAGGAAAGTGTTCTTGATTACGATAGCAGCACGTCCACCCGCTTTGAGGTTCTTAATGAAGTGCTGCAAGAATAGGAAAGCGGTTTCACCTGTCTTGATATCAAAATTCTGCTGTACTTCTTTACGTTCCTTACCACCAAAGGGTGGATTGGCAAGAATTACATGGTAACGGTTTTTCTCTTGGACATCCCTAATGTTTTCAGCTAGCGTATTGGTGTGGATGATATTTGGAGCCTCGATACCGTGCAATATCATATTCATGATACCAATCACATACGCTAAGTTCTTTTTTTCCTTACCAAAGAGAGTATTCTCCTGCAAGGTGATGAGGTTGTCGGTGGTCTTTTCCATACGCTCGTACATGTAATCATACGCCTCGCAGAGAAAGCCACAAGAACCCGCTGCACCGTCATAAACCTTCTCACCTATCTTTGGGTCGATTACGTCTATCATCGCTCTAATAAGCGGTCTTGGCGTATAATACTGCCCTCCATTGCGCCCAGCATTACCCATATTCTTAATCTTGGACTCATACAGGTCAGAAAGCTCGTGCTTATCCTTGGATGAACGGAATGGTAAAGCGTCTGCATACTCCAGTATGTCTCTTAGGATATACCCGCTTTGAATCTTGTTCTTAAGCTCAGAGAAGATTTCACCAATCTTGTATTCGATGGTTTGCGGGTTTTCTGCCGTTTGCTTGAATCCTGACAGGTATGGAAAAAGCTTCTGGTCTACGAATTCGATGAGGTCTGGACCTGTCATCGCTTTGTGGTGGTCAAGTTGGTTGTCTGTACCCTTGGGCATCGCCCACACTTCCCATCGGTATTCGGGGGCGATGATATGATGGTATTCCAGACCCTTGAGTTCGGCTTCATCTCGTTTATCTTGCTCAAGGTCGTCCAGATATTTTAGGAACAACACCCACGAGGTCTGACCTATATAGTCTAACTCGCTATCGGCACCAGCATCTTTGTATAAGAGGTCATCTATGTTTTTAAATGTGTTTTCGAACATCTATTCAATATCGTATTGGTTCAATCCTGCAAATAACAAATTGAAGCTATTAATCAAATTTTAAGTGAGCGGGGAGTAACGATATAAAGATATAATAAAGCAGGAAAATTCCCCGGTTTTTGGTGTTTAGATAAAATTTTTTGAAAAAAGTTGGGAAAAAACTTGTATTTCGGTGCCCTTGTGTAGTATAATTGCTCAAACAAGACTTAGGAGCCACTCTTTGGCAATCTTGAAATAACATACTTCAGCCCAAATAACAAATTGAAGATTGGGGCAAAATTTTATGACTAATTAGCACCCCGCTAAAAGTCAATTCTTATTTAAACACAGTTTAAATTTTTCAGCCTGGAAAGCGGTCACGTTTTCGAGTGATTTGCACCTGGCATTTTGGTGTTCAGTTGAGCACCCTACAACTCAATGTATACTACAAATACTTGAGTTCCTGTCGACAGACGGGAAACAATAACACACCTCATCACTCCCAGAAAAAATCGGAGGAACAGAGTGATAAGCGAAAATGCTAAGTATTACAAAATGTAAAATGATTTTAAATCGAAATGGAATAAAATACACTAACGAAGAGGTGGAGCAAATTAGGCTCTTCCTTTATAACATCGCTGAAATTCAGCAAAAACAAAATATTATATAATCATGAAAACTATTTTATACACCAGGGTTAGCACTGATGAACAAGCTAACAAAGGACATGGTAGGGACTACCAAAAAGAAGTCCTAAGAAGGTACTGCCAAGTAAATAACTATGAAGTGATTGCAGAATTCGAAGAAGACCACTCAGCAAAAAATTTTAATCGTCCTGAATGGAAAAAACTTGAGCTATTTGTAAAAGCCAACAAAAAATCGATAGACAAGGTCATATTTACGAAATGGGACAGGTTTTCAAGAGACATATACAATGCTCTTGACAAAATAAAATCCTTTCAAAAATGGGGAATTGAATTAAATGCAGCTGAACAGACTTTGGACCTGTCCAATCCAGACAATAAACTCATGTTATCGGTTTATCTAACGGTGCCGGAGGTAGAGAATGATAAAATCTCCCAGAGAACAAGAAGCGGGATGTATAAAGCTGCGAAGGATGGAGCTTGGATTGGTCGAGTTCCATATGGATATGAACGTCATCATTTTGGCAAGTTTGCATCATTGAAACCCAACGAAGAATCTAAATTAGTGCAGGATGCTTTCTATGAAGTATCTCTGGGCTTACTACCATGTGAAGAGATAAGACGGAAATTCGAGCAAAGGGGTTATAGCGGGGTTAAACAGTCTTTTTTAAACCTCTTGCGAAATAAGGTATACCTTGGTATGACTAAGGTTCCCAAATATGATAACGATGAGGCGTTTTGGATTGATGGTTTGCATAATGCAATCATTGATGTGCCTACCTTCAATAAGGTCCAAGCTATACTCGAAGGAAAAAATAGGGCTGCTAAACCTCCATCTATAATCAACGAAGCAATGCCCTTAAGAGGTTTTCTTGAGTGTGAATACTGTAAGGGTAATTTAACGGGCAGTATTTCAAAAGGTAATGGGGGGCAGTATGGGTATTATCACTGCCGAAGAAATTGTAAGAATCGCATTCCCACAACTTTGGTCCATGAGATGTTCGATGAATCGATTCTAAGCGATTTCATCGTAAATGATAATGTATTAGAACTATACAAAGAAGTTCTATTGGATATTCAAAAAACCAAACTAGGGAGTAAGTCCAAAACTGAGAACAACTCAAAGAAAATGATTGACGAACTTTCCAAAAAAATTGAGAGTGCTGAAGACAAATACATCAATGGGGAACTAAGCCAGGATGTGTTTAAAAGAATCATAAGTAGATATGAAAAAGAAAGAATGTCCTTGAAGGCTGATTACACAGAAATTAAGGAATCCAAAGGTCTTTCAGTCAAAGCCATAGAAAAGGCTGTGGACGGGCTTAAGAACATCCCTAAACTCTATAAAAACGGTTCGTATGACACAAAGGTTCAACTACTTGGTTTGATAATCCCCAAAAAACTGATTATTTCAAAAAATGGATGTCGAACCAAGGAAAAGAATGTGGTTGTGGAGCTTCTCACTAGGGTTAATAAGGTCTCCCAGAGGGCGGGCACAAAAAAAGCCATCATTTCTGACGGCTTGTCTAATATGGCTCCTCCAGCTGGACTCGAACCAGCGACACCCTGATTAACAGTCAGGTGCTCTAACCAACTGAGCTATGGAGGATTATTTCCATCTATATTCCTTATCTGAACTCTCGTTCAACCAACCATTTTGCCGGAAACTTATGAGCTCAGTTCTGAGCCCTGCCTGCCGGCAGGCAGGTATGGAGGAATGGTTATCGCTTAAAGCGGACGCAAATATAAATTTTTTTTAAGTGTCGCAAAAAAGAAAAAGTATTTTTTTACTGGAACAGCCAGCGATATATATCATTCCCGTTTGCGAACAGAACAAGTGCGATCAATAAGAAGAATCCGATCATCTGCGCATACTCAAGAAATTTATCCCCCGGCTTACGCCCTGTCACCATCTCATATAGTAAAAATGCCACATGACCCCCGTCCAGCGCAGGGATCGGCAGTACGTTCATAAAGGCAAGTATGATAGAGATCAGGGCGGTAGTATGCCAGAAAGCTACCCAACTCCAGGTGGAGGGAAATAAATTCCCAATGGCACCGAAACCACCAACCTGTGTGGCTCCCTTCGCCGTAAACACATATTTGAATTGCTTCACATAATCCCTCAGGATGCTGTATCCATACCCGATACCCCTTGAAAAACTCTCTCCGAACCCATACGTTAAATGGGTGCGCCCTACCTGTGTACGATCATAATCAACCCCGATCTGCCCCTTTTCATTCGGCTTCACATCAATTGAGATCGCCTCCCCGTTTCGCGAAACCACGATGGTACTTACCGAATCCTTTTTCTTCTTTACTTCGGAACTTAATTCATGGTAGTATTCAATAGGTTTCCCATTCACACTAAGAACCCTGTCGCCATTTTGGAAACCGGCAGCAATTGCAGGGTAATCCGCGATCACGGTATCAAGTACCGGCTGCAGCAATGGCACGAATGGCTCTATGACATCCGAATCGAACATGATCGATCCTATGTCCTCCGGCAAACTTACAGATTCCACGGTTCCGTCCGCATGCCGCACTTCCACAGCACGAACATCCCTCAATAATAATTCCTTGTTTATATCCGAAACGTCCTTGAATTCCTCTCCGTTCACACTGAGGATCTGGTCCCCATCCCTGAACCCGTATTGCTCGAACGATTCCTCTACGGCAAATCCATTTGGCATGTCCTTGTTCGTAGTGATGTATTCACCGTGGAAGTACATGATCCCGATATAGATCAGCATTCCTACGATGATATTCACCGTAACCCCTCCCAGCATTATGATCAATCGCTGCCAGGCCGGTTTGGTTCGAAATTCCCAGGGTTGAGGTGGTTGTGCCATCTGCTCCTTGTCCATACTCTCATCGATCATCCCCGATATCTTCACATAACCTCCCAACGGTAGCCATCCGATCCCGTAAACGGTCTCTCCGATCTTCTTCTTGAACAGAGCGAATTTCACATCGAAGAACAAAAAGAACTTCTCCACCCGGGTCTTGAATATCTTCGCAGGTATAAAATGCCCCAGTTCGTGTAGTACGATCAACAGGGATAAACTAAGAATAAGCTGAATGGCCTTAACGGCAAATGGACTCATATAGCAACAAAATTGAGGACAAAAGTAACCTTTTAGGGCTTCTTATGAAAATAATTACAAAACGCGGTGTCAGTCTTACAAAATATTTAACTGTTACAGCATGGACATTCCTTATTCCAGTTGTAATTTTGCACCATCATGCTGAAATTTTTCGCCAAATATAAGTTCTTCGGAATCGTCCTGTTGGTCTTATCCGCCATTATCATCACTGTAATGTACCAGGCCCTGGACCCGAAGAAAGTGCTGCCTGTTTACCAACCGGATGATGTTACCGCCGAACTGGTGGACAGCACCGTACAGCATGTACGGAAATACCACACTATAGCCAACTTCAGCCTTACCAACCAGAATGGTAAGACCGTAACCCAGCATAACTACGATGACAAGATCTATGTGGCAGATTTCTTCTTTACTACTTGTCAGACCATCTGCCCGATCATGACCGATCATATGGTCGAGATCCAGGAAAAGCTGAAGAACGACAGCGAAGTTTTGTTACTATCACACAGTGTAACCCCTGAAATCGACAGTGTCGCCCAACTGAAGAAATACGCTGTCGAAAAAGGAGTGGACGATGATAAATGGAACCTGGTCACCGGTGATAAGAAAGCTATATACGAGCTCGCCAGAAAATCCTACCTGGCCGCCAAAGACGTACCTTTCAGCCAATACGATCTTATCCATACCGAGAATTTCGTTCTGGTTGACAAGAAGAAAAGGATACGCGGATTTTACGATGGCACCAACCCTGAGGATATCACCAGGCTTCTCGAGGATATCGAAGTTCTTAAGACGGAGGAATAACCGATGTGTTAAACTTTTTTAGCTGCCTAATTTAGTGTACATTTGCATTGTTTATAATCAATCTAAATAAGTCAATGCTAACCATTGCCGACTTACAAAAGGGTCAGCGGGCCATTATTAAAAGCTTTTCCGTGGAATTGGTCCCGATGAAACTCCTCGAAATGGGATGTCTTCCGGGCAATGAAGTGACATTGGTTCAACAGGCCCCATTTAAAGATCCGCTTTACCTTAACATCAACGGCTGCCACCTGGCCATCCGAAGGGAAACTGCCGAACGCATCAAAATTCAACTGACATAATAATTCATGGCAAGGCAGATCAATGTAGCCCTTATTGGAAATCCGAACACCGGGAAGACATCTGTCTTTAATCGACTCACCGGCCTTAACCAGAAAGTTGGGAATTATCCCGGGATCACCGTCGAAAAGAAAGAAGGGGTCTGTAAACTGGGCCGAAACCTCAAAGCGCATATCCTCGATCTCCCGGGTACATATAGCCTTAATGCCTCATCCCTGGATGAGAATGTGGTCATCGAACTTCTGCTGAATAAGAACGATAAGGATTTTCCCGATGTTGCCGTGGTTGTTGCGGAGATCGAAAACCTGAAGCGAAACCTGCTGCTTTTCACCCAGATCAAGGACCTTGGTATACCGACCATCCTTGTGGTTAATATGGCCGACCGCATGAAACGAAAGGCTATCTCCCTGGATGTTGAGAAACTGGAATCGGCCTTACAAACGCGGATCGCAATGGTAAGTGCGAGGCGAAATGAGGGGTTCGAACATCTGAAAGACATCATACAAAATTACAGTACGTTATCTGCTGAACCCTGCCTGAACGCCTCTTCTATTTCACCTGAGTATTTCGACAGGTTACGGAGCGCCTTCCCGAACCAGGACCTGTACAAACTCTGGCTTGTGATCACCCAGGACGTCAACTTCGGAAACCTGGACCGAAAGGATTTTAAAGGAGTGAGTTCGTTTCAAACTGAATCGGAAAGTAACCTTAAACGCCTTCAGCAAAAAGAGACCATCGCGCGTTATAAGTTTATCAACGATACCCTGAAAGACACCCTGTTCGTCGATACTGCCAATGCCAGGGACCTGAGGAGCAGGTTCGACAGGATACTTACTCATAATATCTGGGGCTACGTGATCTTCTTCGGAATCCTGTTGCTGATCTTCCAGGCGATCTTTGACTGGAGCAGTTACCCGATGGATTTTATCGACAGCACCTTTGCCTCATTGAGCGAATGGCTGAAAGACACTTTACCCCCTGGAGACTTCACCAGCCTGATAGCCGAAGGCATCGTGCCGGGATTAGGCGGGATCGTGATCTTCATCCCCCAGATCGCCTTTCTGTTCCTGTTTATTTCTATACTGGAAGAAACTGGTTATATGAGCCGGGTAGTTTTCCTGATGGACCGGGTCATGCGTCGTTTCGGATTAAGTGGAAAGAGTGTAGTCCCGCTGGTTTCGGGGACTGCCTGTGCCATACCTGCCATAATGGCGACACGTAACATTGAAAGCTGGAAGGAACGACTCATCACCATACTTGTAACGCCATTCACCACCTGTTCGGCAAGGCTTCCCGTCTATCTCATCATCATTGCCCTAGTGATCCCTGAACAAAGGGTCCTCGGGATCTTCAGCCTGCAGGGCCTTACCCTTATGTTCCTTTACATCCTGGGATTTGCTTCGGCCGTTTTCTCTGCATGGCTGCTAAACAAAGTTCTTAAGATCCGCTCGAAGACCTTCTTCGTGGTTGAAATGCCCAATTATAAAGTCCCCATGCTGAAAAACGTGGGTATCACCGTGGTGGAGAAAACAAAGTCCTTTGTAGTAGGTGCCGGGAAGATCATCCTGGCTATTTCGATCATCCTGTGGGTACTGGCATCCTATGGCCCCGGCGATTTTAACGATGCCGAAAATATCGTTACCCGGCAAACCATGTCCGAAAACCTTTCGGAAGAAGAACTGGAGACCAGGATTGCTTCGTTCAAACTGGAAAAATCATATATAGGAATCCTGGGTAAGGGTATAGAACCGGCAGTGGCTCCTCTTGGCTACGACTGGAAGATCGGGATCGCTATTGTTAGTTCTTTTGCCGCTCGTGAGGTCTTCGTTGGAACGCTTGCCACAATTTACAGCGTAGGCAGCGAAGAGGAGGAAACCATTAAAAACCGAATGGCCGCCGAGGTGAATCCTGTACTTGGAACCCCGAGGTTCAACTTTGCCAGTGGGGTATCACTGCTGCTGTTTTACGCTTTCGCCATGCAGTGTATGAGTACGCTGGCCGTGGTTAAGAAAGAAACCAACAGTTGGAAATGGCCCATGTGGCAACTCGTGATCATGAGCTTGATCGCTTATATCGTAGCGCTAGGAGCCTATCAAATTTTAAGTTAACTTTGAACTATGCAAACCGTATTGGTACTTATCACATTCTCCCTGGCAGTAGGATTTCTTCTGAAGAAATTCGTCTGGGACCCGATCTTCGAATCCACCAGAAAGACCATTTCTACCGTGGACGGTGAACGAACCAAATGCGGCAACAAGGATTGCGGATGTCACTAATCCTCTATGTCCTTTTTCTTTAATAACAGATGATATTCAAGCTGTTCACCTGATAGCTGAGGGTAAGGAGAAATACCGGTAGCTTCTAGAGTGTACTCCGAGGTTTCCAGTAGTGTGTTTTCGGCTGTTTCATCGGGTAGTATGTCCCCGAAGATCACGACCTTATAGACCGGGTCAGCTCCGTCTTCGATAACTTCTACCTTCGCCTTGATCCTTCCGCGCCTGATACAGTCAATGGATGATGGGCATCGGGAATCTTCAAGCACCTCTGCAAAAGTAATCTCTGTTCCTTCCACTTCCGTGGATTCACCCAGCGCTACGCGCATGGCCGTTTGTGGGGTGTTTGCTTTATCTTCCTGGCTGATCCCGGAACTAACCATTCCGAAGAAAAATATAAAAAACAATATTCTCATAAATTCAAATTTATAAAAGTTATAGAGAAAACCATACCAATCTACCCACGGAACAGAAAAAAATCGTCTTTCATATGTTCGATCTTCTCATCCTTGTTGGTGATGATGTATTCGAGAGCCAGGTCTGTGAACTCTTTTCCTTTTTCGGTGAGGGAGACCACATCGCTCTCGATCTGTATCATATTATTACGCTCGGCAAGGTCCAGCACAGTCTGTGAACGAACGCGCTGCCAGTTGATATGTTCCTGCAAGTGATTGATATGCCTTTCATTTACATCGGAATGATTATTCAGGTGAAGCAGGAAGGTGATAAGTGATACTTCCGTTCGTTGCTGTTTCTGACGGTATAAAACTGCGATCAGCCCTTTCCTTGGCGCAAACAAATAGACGATCAAAAAGACAAAGGCGAGCATGGTGGTCATCGAACCGCTGATAGAGGCGTCCAGTAAATTCGCCACCCAATACCCACTGATAGCCGAGAAAATTCCTATCCCCACCGAGAGTAAGAGCATTTTCTTTAAGTCGGAAGTGATCAAATAGGCCGCCGCAGCCGGTGCGATCATCAGGGCCACTACCAATATAGCCCCAACCGCGTCGAATGCCCCTACCACCGTCACCGATGAGATCGACATTAGTCCGTAGTGCATCAGCAAGGGCGATATCCCCATGGCTGCCGATAGGCCGGCATCGAAAGTACTTACTTTCAATTCCTTGTAAAATGTAAAAAGCAGTATAAGACTAACGAGTAGAATGATCCCCATGATCCAAAGTGATTTGGGCCCCATATCCATTCCGAAGTAACTCAAACGATCGAAAGGTGCGAAAGCCAGTTCACCCAGCAATACGGCATCAACATCCAGGTGTACATCATTGGCGTTCTTGGCAATCAGTATCACCCCAATACTGAACAGTGCCGGAAATACCAGTCCGATCGCCGTATCCTCTTTCACAAGGCCCGTTTTCTGTATCCACTCCACCAACACCACTGTGATCACCCCTGTTAAGGCGGCCAGGGCAATGAGAAGTGGTGAATTGAGGTCATGAGTAATGAAAAACCCAAGTACGATGCCCGGCAGGATCGAATGACTGATCGCATCGCTGATCAGCGCCATTTTGCGAAGCACCAGGAATACCCCCGGGATCGCACAAGCGACGGCCACTACCGCCGCGATTAGCTGTATTTCAATCTGTGGCTGAGTCATTTGAAGGGTTTTTACTGAATAAATTCGAGGCTTCCTTAAAACCTTTTTCCGTGAGCATCCAGGATTTCTGACTCACCTCTATCCACTGTCGTTCCTCGAGCTTTCTCAAAGTTCCACGGGTAAATCCCTGGAAATCGTTCAATATCATGATGGCGTGGGGATGTGAGATGTTTTCGTGAGTCTTTGCAATGTCGTACATCAGCTGTAGTGTCTTTTTCAACTTCAGGTCGCGACGATTCTGGCGAAATCGAATTTCCCGGAACAGTAGCCCCCTTCCCGGAGAGAACACAAAGGAAACCAACACGAAAACTGCAGCTACCAGGACGATCACGGGCCCCGTTGACAGATTGTCCTGGCTTGCGCTTATGGCCGTTCCAAATACCCCTGAAAACATTCCGAAGATGGCTGCTAAAAATAACATCACACTCAGGCTATTGGTCCACTGCCGGGCAGCGGCGGCCGGGGCAAGAAGCATAGCACTCATGAGCACCACTCCAACGGTTTGCAAACCGATCACAATGGCCAGAACGATAAAGAAGGTGATCATCACATCGATCGCCTTTGTATTGAAACCCAGGGTTTTGGTGTAATCGGCGTCGAAAAGGAGTATTTTAAATTCCTTCCAGAACAATAGAAGAATTACCAGGCTTACCGAAGTAACGATCAGCATAAGTACCACGTCGCTTATAACCAAAGTAGCTGCCTGCCCGAAGAGGTATTTATCCAGGCCCGCCTGGTTGGCATTGGGTTGTTTCTGAATAAAAGTGAGCAACAGCATTCCGAATCCGAAGAATAGTGAAAGGATTAGCCCAAGGGCAGTGTCTGTCTTCAGGTGGGTCTTGGTGATGATCCCCCTGATCCAGAACGTGCCTATCAGCCCGCTTACCAGGGCACCGATCAAGAGAATATTGCTGTCTTTGGTACCGGTGATCAGGAAGGCTATGGCTATCCCGGGTAGTGCAGCATGCGAGATGGCATCTCCCAGCAGGCTTTGTTTCCGCAGAACGGCGAAACTCCCCAGCATACCACAAACTGCTCCCAATACCGCTGTGCCCAGGGTGATGGTCCCAAGGGTATAGTCTGTGAAAAGCAGTTCAAAATATTCCCTGAAGGTCATTATTCCTTAACGGCCACTTTGTAATTGATGCCGTATGTTTTAGTTAAATTATCATCGTTGAAGATCTCCTTTACCGGGCCGGTTGCGATCTTCTTCACGTTCAGGAAGGTCACCCAGTCGAAGTACTCCGGCACCGTTTGCAGGTCGTGGTGAACCACTACTACAGTTTTACCGGCCTTGCGAAGTTCCTTGAGAATATTGATGATGGCGATCTCGGTGGTGGCATCAACTCCCTGGAAGGGCTCGTCCATGAAATAAACGGATGCGTTCTGCACCAGGGCTCGTGCCAGGAATACCCGTTGTTGCTGTCCGCCGCTCAACTGACTTATCTGCCGGTTCCTGAACGATAGCATACCAACTTTCTCCAGGGCCTCCAGGGCGGCCTTTTTTTCCTTACTACCCGGCCTTTTGATCCAGCCCAGGCTGCCGTAGGTTCCCATCATCACTACGTCCAGTGCGGTTGTTGGAAAATCCCAGTCTACGCTTCCCTTCTGAGGAACATAGGCCACCATCTTTCGCTTTTCGCTATAGGAACCACCAAAAATACTAATGGTGCCGGCGAGTGGTTTAATGATTCCGAGGATGGCCTTGATAAGTGTGGATTTCCCCGCACCATTCGGCCCTACAATAGCCATGAGCACCCCTTCCGGCACGGTAAGGTCAATGTCCCAAAGTACAGGCTTATAGTCGTAAGCAACGGTAAGATCATCTACTTGTATGGCCGGAAGTTTCATTATTTCAGTGCGTCGACGATGGTGTTAACATTATACCTGAACATTCCAAGGTAGGTGCCTTCCACGGTGCCCTTGTCGCCAAGTGCATCACTGTATAGCGATCCTCCTATTTTCACTTCGTGGCCTTTGGACAGAACTGCTTCCTGAAGGGCCTCTATCGTTCTTCTGGGCACGGAACTTTCGATAAATATGGCGGCCACCTTATTCTCAATGATGAATTCCGACAAACGCTGAACGTCCTTGACGCCAGCTTCTGTAGCCGTGGAAAGACCCTGCAACCCTACCACCTGGAAATCGTAGGTTTCTCCAAAGTAATTGAACGCATCGTGAGCAGTTACCAGTATTCTTTTTTCCTTCGGAAGGGCATTAATGGTCGTCCTGATCTCGGTTTCCAGTTGCTGAAGTTCCTCCAGGTACATCTCCAGGTTTTGCCGGTAATACGAAGCATTCTTGCTGTCAATCGCGGCTAATTCCGAAGTAACAGTTTCAGCAAAAGATCTGAAATAACCAATATTGAACCATACATGAGGATCGTAGTTGGACGCAAAATAGTCGGAGCCAATGAGTCCCGACTTGTCCAGTTTCTCTGCCAGGGCCACCTGGGCCTTACCCTGTTGCTCCATCTTCTCAAAAACCTCTACCAGCTTTCCTTCCAGGTGAAGACCGTTGTAAAATATGATATCCGCATTGTACAGCTTGGTCACATCGCCTTCACTGGCTTTGTAGAGGTGGGGATCCACCCCCGCACCCATAAGGCCATTCACCTGAATGCTGTCGCCGCCAATATTTTCAACCAGGTCGGTGATCATGGTGGTTGTACAGACAACCTGTAATTTATCACTTCCCTTATCTCCGTTCTTGCAACTGGTCACCAACAGTACGGTTAACAATATGTAGAATATTCGTTTCATTTGTGTCTATTTCGGTATTCTGTAACTAACTCCTGCACTAAGCAGGATGTCCTGACCCTTG
>JAUIIU010000069.1 GCA_030431695.1 Bacteroidia bacterium
GACCTCCGGGCCGCTGGGGATCTCCCCGAACCATTTTTCAACCAGTTGTTTTGTTTCGGCTATGTCGATATCACCTGCGATCACCAGGGAAGCATTCGCAGCCCCGTAATACTCGTTATAGAATTCCTTCACATCATCGAGCGTAGCAGCCTGCAGGTCAGGCAATGAGCCTATGACGGTCCAGCTGTACGGGTGTCCTTCCGGGTAAAGGTTCTTTCTGATAATCTCATCGGTATACCCATAGGGAGCATTGTCCACTCTTTGTCTTTTTTCATTCTTAACCACCTGCTTTTCCCTTTCGAGAGCCGCTTCAGTAACCGTATTGATCATATAACCAAAGCGGTCACTGTCGATCCACAATATCTTTTCAAAGGCATCCTTGGGAACTACCTCGTAATACACGGTCCCATCGGTCCAGGTACCACCATTCCTGCTTCCGCCCCATTCCGGGATCATCTTGCGGTTGGCGCCCACAGGCACATTCTCGGAATCGTTGAAACTCATATGCTCAAAGAAATGCGCAAATCCCGTCTTTCCCGGCTTCTCCCGGTTCGAACCTACGTGCATCATTGTAGCCACTGCAACTATGGGATCACTCTTGTCGACATGCAATATTACTTCCAGTCCGTTTTCCAAGGTGAATTTTTCGTATTCTATACTGAATTCCTTGGTGTTGTTTTCTGAAGTGTTGTCGTCACAGGAAATCATAAAAAATGAGAGCGTTAAAAAGGTGATTATCGATGAGGTTTTCATTAAAAATAATGTTGGTTAAAGGTCTGAAGATACACGCTTTGAACCGAATGCCCTGCTAAAGATATCTTAAATTTGAAATGGCTCCGGCTATTGCCTTATCTTTGCACAAAATTTGAAACTTTGGAGATCAACGTACGTACATTTAAGATCATAAGTACCCTGGAGGCATTATCGTTTTTAGTACTCCTGGGAATAGCCATGCCCCTGAAATATATCTGGGATAAACCTGAGTATGTAAGTGTTATCGGGATGATTCACGGCGTACTTTTCATGCTATACATCCTCGGAGCCTGGTTTATGAAAGAAAAACTCAATTGGACGTGGCAGATGTTCTTTATCGCCTTCATTTGCGCTGTCCTGCCTTTCGGGCCGTTTTATGTTGAACGTAAATACCTGAGATGAACAGGGAAGAGTTAACCACATATGCCAGCTGGTTGAGGGATCTCCTTATTGAACAAGGGGTTGGACCTGTTTGGTCCGCTATTATCAATACTGCCGTATTGATCGTCGTAACTTCTCTCATTGCTGTTTTACTGGATATTGTCGTACGGAAGATCATCGTACAGGTTTTTAAAGCCTTCAGCAATAGATCTCGTACCACCTTCGACGACTTCCTGGTGAAGAGTAATTTTCCGCGCTTTATTGCACATGCGGTCCCTCTGTGGCTCGTTTGGTACCTGATACCGGTGATCTTTGCCGATTTCAAAGAAGCCGAACGACATATGGACACCCTTGCGGAAGCCTACCTGGTAATACTTTGCATCCTGGTTTTCCGGTCGATACTGAGAACGATCACAAACTACCTGAAAACCACTAACCCTAAATATGCCGACAAACCCCTGGAGAGCTACGTTCAGGTATTGATGATCTTCGCTTGGGGTGCGGGTATGTTCTTTATCATCAATGCCATTACCGGTTATTCTTTAACCAGTATTGCTACCCTGAGTGCTGTTTCGGCGGTACTTCTATTGATCTTCAAGGATACCATACTCGGCTTTGTGGCGAGCATTCAGGTTTCTGTGAATGATATTGTACGGATTGGCGATTGGATCACTTTCAGCAAATACGGAGCCGATGGCTTGGTGACAGAGATCAACCTGGCGACAGTACGCGTTCAGAACTGGGATAACACCTACACTACCATCCCTACCTATAGTCTGATCGCCGATTCTTTTCAGAACTGGAGAGGCATGCAGGAGTCTGCAGGACGAAGGATCAAGCGATCAATTTTCATCAAACAAGGCTCCATCAAGTTCCTTTCGCCTGAGGATGTCGAGCGTTTTAAGAACATCGAACTTGTAAAGCCCTATATCGAACACAGGGAGAAAGTCATTCAGAAACACAACGAACGTGTAGGAGCAAATAAATCGATACTGATCAATGGACGTAACCAGACCAACCTGGGAGTGTATCGAAAATACATCGACGCGTATATCCATGAATCGCCGGCCATCAACAAGGAAATGTATATGATGGTTCGACATCAGAACCCTACGGACAAAGGGATCCCGATCGAGATCCTGTGTTTCAGTTATGATAAGGTGTGGCAGAATTACGAAGCCATACAGGCAGATCTCTTCGATCATTTCATCGCGGCGGCAAAATATTTCGACCTGGAAATCTTTGAACTGCCCAGCGGACAAGACCTGGCAGGACTCAGCTAGTCCTTTAACCTATCGGCTACATACTCCACCGTGGTTTTGCCATGCGGTTTGGGTTTACCGTTTTCATCGAGGCTTACCATGATGATCTCGTCCAGGGTGATAATGGTTTGACGGGTCATCTTGTTTCGCACTTCACAACCCAGCGTTAGTGAGCTACGTCCGAATTTCTTCACCTCGATCCCAATTTCGATAATGTCCCCTTTTTTGGCCGAACTCACAAAATTAATCTCACTGATATACTTGGTAACAGTTCTGGGATTCTCAAGCTGGATGATGGAATATAGCGCAGCCTCTTCGTCTATCCATTCCAACAATCGACCGCCAAACAGGGTGCCATTCGGGTTGAGGTCCTGAGGTTTGATCCATTTTCGGGTGTGAAAGCGCATATTGACAGTTTTTTTCTGAACGATAAAGATAGCCATTCGGCCATAGAATATTCAGAAAAAATTAACGTGCCTCTGTAACAATCAATTGTGCATTAAGACTTACCTTTAGCTAAACTTTAATAAATACACAATGAAGACCATTAAATCACTGTTTATCTTACTCCTAATTGCAGCTTTTGTTCCCGCGAACGCACAGACGGCCGATGAGATCATCGCTAATTATTTTGAGAATACCGGGGGTGCGGAAAACTGGAATAACCTTGAAGGAATTAAATACGAAGGAACCGCAAATGCACAGGGGATGAGTATTCCTATTGAATATTACCTTACCAAAGAAGGGAAACAACTCCTAAAGATCAATATCCAGGGACAGGAAATGACCCAGTTTTCATTCGATGGAGAAAAAATGTGGACCACAAACTTCATGACCATGCAACCAGAGGTTGCCGATCCGGATGCGACTATGAACATGAAGAACCAGTCCATGGATTTCCCGGATCCTTTCCTGAACTACAAAAAGAAAGGTTACACCGTGGAACTAATCGGGGAAGAGACCATGGAAGGTACCGAGACCTTTAAGGTTAAACTAACCCGTAAGCCCTATATAGTAGACGGAAACGAAGAACCAAATATCACTTTCTTCTATTTTGAAAAAGAGAACTTTGTTCCTATCGCTACGGAATCCGAAGTAAGAGAAGGCCCGATGAAAGGCCAGGTGATCAAGGATACACTGAGCGACTATCAGGAGGTGGATGGCTTGTATTTCCCTTTTGCTATGACAATGGGCGGACAGCCAATAACAATGACCAACATTATTCTGAACCCGGAGATCGACGAGGCCATGTTCGCCATGCCGGAAGTTGCCGACACCGAGGAAAAGAAATAACATCATACTCAAATTTTAAAAAATCCCCTGTTCATGGGGATTTTTTGTAACCAAATTCCAAAAAATGAAGAAGCTAATCATCTTATGCCTGGCCGGTATACTATTACCTTTCACAATACCAGCCCAGGAAATCGCACTAAAAGGAAAAGAACTTTTCGGGGATATGCGAGCGAGGCATATCGGTCCGGCACTTATGAGTGGTAGGATCAACGACCTCGAGATGCACCCTACAAATACCCGCATCCTCTATGCGGGTTCGGCAGGTGGAGGTGTCTGGAAGTCCAACGACGGTGGTGCTACCTTTGTGCCAATATTCGACGACTATGTGCAATCCATTGGGGTTGTAAAACTCGACCCGAAAGACCCGGACAATACTATCTGGGTGGGTACAGGAGAGACCTGGACCCGGAATTCTGTTTCCGTAGGAGATGGTTTATACCGTTCTACCGATGCCGGAAATACCTGGAAGGAGATCCCGGGATTCGAAAATAGCGAACGAATTGCCTCCATTGTCATCAATCCGAACAACACAAATGAGGTCTATGTTGGAGTTCTCGGAGCACTGTGGAGTGATAGTGAGGATCGTGGTGTTTATAAAACCTCTGACGGAGGAAAAACATGGGCAAAGATCCTGTATGTGAATCCTTCTACCGGTGCGGCCGACGTGATCATGGATCCAAAAAACCCAAATATCCTTTATGCCTCCATGTGGGAATTTCGCAGATCCGGCTGGGGATTCAACTCCGGCGGCCCGAATAGTGCCTTGTACAAATCGGTGGACGGAGGAAAGAACTGGAACAAGATCCACAACGGTTTCCCTCCGGGAGACCTGGGGCGAATCGCCGTGCAGGTTGCACCCAGCAATAGTTCCATCGTTTACGCGGTACTTGAGACCGAAGATAAAACCAGGAACGGCTTGTGGAAATCCACCAATGCCGGTCAAAGCTGGGAACACCTGAATGCCGACTTCGGACTAACTGTCAGACCATTTTACTTCTCAAGGATCACGGTAGACCCAAAGGACCCCGATGTCGTGGTAAAAGGCGGCCTAAACGGGTCGATAAGTCGGGATGGAGGAAAAACCTTCAAGAACCTGGGGAATATGCACAGCGACATTCACGATATTACTTTCCATATCAACGATAGCGACATCATCTACTCGGGAACGGACGGCGGTGTTTATCGATCGTGGAACGGTGGAACCACCTTCGAGATCGTTGAGAACCTGCCTTTGTCGCAATTCTACCATATCAGCGTGGACGATTCGGAGCCGTACAACGTTTACGGTGGGCTCCAGGACAACGGAAGCTGGTACGGACCTTCATCTTCGCCGGGGGGTGTGAATGCGCGCGACTGGAACAGCGTGGGTGCCGGGGATGGTTTTAGGGTGCTGAAACATCCAACTAAGAATATTATCTATTCTGAAATGCAGGGTGCCGAAAATGTATGGAGATACGACGTGGACAGGAACCGAACCAAGACAATTCAGCCATTGCCGCGGAAAGGAGATCCCGATCTGAGATTCAACTGGAATGCCCCTATGGCCGTGAGTCATCATGTGCCAGACAGGTTCTATATGGGAAGTCAGTTTTTGCATAAATCGGATGACATGGGCGACAGCTGGACGATCATTTCTCCTGATCTAACCACCAATGACCCCTCAAAACAAAATCAGCTTGAATCCGGCGGATTATCGATGGATAACAGTGGGGCGGAAAATCATACGACCATCTTCACTATTGCCGAATCTCCCCTAGACCAAAATATCCTGTGGGTTGGTACCGACGACGGAAACGTCCAGGTCACTACCGACGGAGGTAAGAGTTGGAACAATGTGACCGCGAATCTCGCCGGTATCCCGGCCAATACCTGGGTGTATCATATCGAGGCCAGTGTACATGGGAAAGGCACTGCATATGCGGTATTCGACGGACATACGAGCGGTGATATGAAACCGTATGCCATGAAGACCACCGACTACGGTAAAACCTGGAAATCGATTATTTCCGAAGATATACAGGAAAATGCGTTTGTAAGGAATATTCAGGAAGACTTCGAAAATGAGAACCTGTTGTTCCTGGGAACTGAAATGGGCCTTTACGTTTCTATCGATGGTGGAAAGAATTGGTCGCAGTTCACTAACAATATGCCACCTGTTGCCGTGCATTTCATAGATCTTCACAAGCAAACGAACGATATCGTTATGGGTACTCATGGTCGAGGTGTGATCATCATAGACGACATCAGCCCGCTGCGGGAACTGAGCCAGGAAGTACTGTCGAAGGATGTACATTTCTTCTCAACCGACCCATTCACCATGGTGGAAGAAAGTGGCTTTTCAGGAAGCTTTGGGGCAGAGACCCAGTTCGTAGGAGGAAATAAAAGTACTGCGGCCCGGATCATTTATTACTTGAAGAAGCGACACACCTTTGGAAAAATGACGATGGAGATACAGGATATGGAAGGAAACAAGATTTCCACCTTATCGCCCGGAAAGTCCAAGGGTATCAACGTTGTGAACTGGAATTACAACACTTTCGCACCCAAAATGGCGGAAGCCAAGACGTTGTCTTTCGGAGGATTCACTTCGCCTCGCGTTCCGGCAGGAAAGTATAAAGTCGTCCTGAAGAAAGGAAAAGACAGCTATGAGCATACACTAGAACTGGAATACGACAAAAAGTCGTTGACAACCCTGGAAGAAAGGAAGAACCAGGAAAAACTTACCAGGGTATTATTCGATATGGTTGAAGACCTGGCCTATACGGTTTACGAACTGAATGAAACACAGGACAAAGCCATGGAAGTGATAGAGAATAACCCTAAGGGTAAGAAGACCGCCCAGAAATTGTACGACGCACTCGAAGCGCTGAAGAAAGACCTGGTGATCACAACCGGCGACAACTATGTTGCTTCGGCCGATCCCGAATTACGCGAACGCATGGGTAATCTTTACGCCAATGTAGCCTCAAGCTACGATAGGGTTTCGGGTTCCCAAAAGCAAAACTTCGAGCGTATTTCCGAAGAGTGGGACAAGGCGAAGGCAAGATTTAATGAAATCATGGACAAGGAAGGAAAGAAATTCATAAGTTTCTTGTCGAAAAATGATATCGAGCCTCCGAAATTACAATCAAGAGAAGAATTTCTGAAAAAAGAATAAATCGAAATTGAACCCCGTGTCTTCTGTCACCGAAGCTATTATCAAGGTGGAGATACGGGGTTTTTTATTTTCTGATGTAAACTGTTTTTACGTTCACGAACTCACGGATCCCATTCGCGCTCAACTCCCTGCCGTAGCCACTTTCCTTGATCCCTCCAAAAGGCAACCTGGGATCGCTCTTTACCAGTTCATTTACGAATACAGCGCCTTCTTCGAACATAGGGATCATCTTCACCACTTTCTCCACATCCCGGGTAAATACTGAAACTCCCAGTCCGAATTTAGAGTCATTTGAAAGCGCTATTGCTTCTTCGATAGTCGTGAATCCGGTCACACACAGTGCGGGACCGAAGGTTTCTTCCTGGAACATCACCATATCCGAAGTTACCTCGCTTACCACCGTGGGCTCATACCAGGCGCCTTCCCTCCTGCCACCGATCTCAAGTTTTGCACCAGCGTTCAGGCTGTCATTTACCTGTTTTTCCAAATCCTCGGCCAGGTCCTGACGGGCAAGTGTGCCTATATACGTTTCCCTGTCGCCCGGATCACCACTTTTAAGTGCCCTCACCCTTTCTACCAGCTTACCAACAAACTCATCAGCAATGGAGTCCTGGACAAGTAATCGCTTGCCGGCAATACAGCTTTGGCCTGTATTCTGGAAACGGGCATTCATACAGGTTTCGAGAGTTCGATCCATATCGCAATCCTCCAGGACGATCAGGGCGTTGTTGCCGCCGAGCTCGAGCACGGTCTTCTTGATGTTCTCACCGGCTATTTTTGCTACCGCGGAACCCGCAGGTCCGCTTCCCGTAAGCGTAACGGCTTTGACAACCGAATTCTCGATTATTGAAGCTACAGCGTCGCTTTTTACCAGCAAACTGGTGAAACAATGTTCCGGGAAACCGGCCTTGCGAAAGGCTTCCTCGATCTTCAGCGCGCTTCCGAAGACATTGGAGGCGTGTTTCAAAACCCCAACGTTACCCGCCATGAGTGCCGGTGCGGCAAACCTGAACACCTGCCAGAATGGATAGTTCCAGGGCATTACTGCCAGTACGACCCCTAAAGGTTCGTAGCGAATGAAACTACTGTCGGCGTCGGTTTCTATCTCCTCATCAGCCAGTTGGGATGCGGCATTTTCGGCGTAGTACTCACAAACCCAGGCACATTTTTCCACTTCGGCTATGGCCTGGCTGATGGGTTTGCCCATTTCTTCTGAAATCACTTTCGCGTAGTTTTCGGACTCCTCCTTCAGTACTTTGGCAAGTTTCAGCATCAGACTTGCACGATGCTCGAAGCCGGTGTTTCGCCACTGTCTGAATCGTTCCTCCGACTTCAGCAATATATCTTCAACTGCCTCGGGTGAATGCAATTGATATTCGGCGATAACCTTGTTGTTATAAGGGTTGATGGATTGTATCGTCATGGAATTTGTTATTCGGACCTATCAAAAATACGGCTATTGTTGTTGAAAACATAGTTTATAACTTATCATCAGTTGGTTTCAATAGTGAGCGTCTTTTCCTACTTTTATTCAAACACCTAGTTATGGAACCACGTGACAGGTCGCTGCTTCTCTTAAGGCCCGACATTCCTTCAGCGACCGTTAACCCCTCAATGACTTCCGAAGAGATTTTTCAAAACCAGACGCTTCGTCCTGTTGCAAAGCTTCAGAATGAACTATTGCTGGAAGTATTCAGAAATTATGCCCGGAAGCACAAGAATGTATTCTACGACCTTTCTATCGAAAAACGGCTGGATTACATCGAGAACGCCATTCACAAGGACATGAAGTTCCGAAATTCCTTAAAAGGGATCATCATCGGGCAGTTCACGGTTGACGAATACAAGGAATACACCCTCAATTCCTCGGCCCTGAACAAGCGCATGATGAACATCGTAAAAGAGCGGTTAAAGAGCAACGTGCAGTTACTGGACTATCATTACGCGCATTAGGAAGCCCACGATGATCGTAAGGGCAAAGCTCATCAATGTCCCGATGAGCACATACTCCGTTTGTTTACGCGCCCCGCTCTTGCTCTTATCACTGAAGCGAAGGATCGACTTAGCCGCGATCAGGAAACCTATGGCGGAGAAATTATTGGTGAGTATGAACGTTAGCACCAGTATTCGTTCGAAGATCCCAATATAGCGGCCTGCCTTTGCCAAGCTCTTGAGTCCGTCTTCCTTTTTAATCTCTTTCTGCCAGTGCCGGGTAGCTTTTCCTATCACAAATCCAGCTGGGAAAATGATCGCCAGGTAACCTATCAGGTAGACGAGAAACACCTGGTCAACCAGCAGGCTCTGTAAAAATGGCAGGATCTCCGCAAAATTTCCGGTAACGAATAACCACACCAGCAGCAGCACTAGCAGGTGCATGAACTGATCCAGGAGAAAGTATTTCAGCGAATCCGAGTTCTGGTATAATTTCCACAGATCGATAAAGAAATGTGTGATGGCGATCACTACCGGGACGTACCACAGCGACCAATCCTGAACGATGACGTAGGTTAACAGACCGGCCAGTGCGGCGTGGATGTACAGAAAAAGCGATCTTTCTTTCTTTTCCCGCTTTTGACTGATCCACTTTTCCGACTGGAACACAAAATCGGTTATCACATGTGCGAGTAGTAACTGCAGGGCGAAAATCAGTTCCTGGTTCATACAAATTCCTTATTGATTACACGTTCGTATCTCTCAAGTAACAGCTGTATATCATCCCAGCCGGCGGCTTTTTTACGGTGGTTGATGTCAGCCTGGCTGCGGTTTAATTTCTCGGCGATCTCCTGTTGTTTTAGATCCTTCAGAAGGAAATATACAACCTCTGCAGAAGCTACGGACCAGCGGGAAGTGAGTCGGTCGAGGAATCGCAAATGTACCGCGAACTCATCGTTCACATCGTTATTTGATGTCGTCAAAGCGATTCCCTTATGTTCCTTTTTCATGCTGTCCAGCGTTCTTCCCGAAAGCTGAAAGGCAGCTCCATTACTCACATTGATGGCGTCTGTGTCGTAGACAGCCATCCCTACTCCTATGGATATCCGTACATCGGCTATTGGTGCCGTGTTGCCGGAATCGGTACTGGAATCAGTAAAACTATTGATGAACGACTTTAGCTGAAGCGCCAGTTTCAGTGCATGTTTTGGTTCCTCCACGATTCCCTGGAAGCTATCACCCCTGAACATCGTAAATACTGTGGCATTTCGGTCATTCTTCTGCTGAATACGATCGAATTCGGTCGAGATCCGGTCCAGCAAGGCCTGAAGCCTTGTTCCGCTGAATTCAGAAGAGTTCACCAGGTCCCCGGTTATCACTGCTATTACACCTTCTTTTTGCATCCCATTAGGTTAATATTCACTACAAATATAAGCAAATATACTAATAATTGAATATTATAAGCCTATTTTATTATATTTTTATAAATTAACAGCTACGACTTAATTATGTATCGTTTAGTAGTGAAACCCCGTTGAGGTCGGTAGTAAGTACCTCGCTCATATAATCAAAATACGGTCTCAACAGTAGGAAATGAGCAACAAGCTTATCTTTAAAACCAGATGAAAGCACCTCCTTATCGGTGAAAGAATGGGTGACAAAGTAGCTCTTCAGGCGGATCAAGTCGATATCGGGATGGTCCTTACTGAAACCTTTGGGAGCGGTCTTCACCGCGTATTCCTGGTTGAAACCACCAAAAGCATCCTTGAACTTCTTTGCATCCAGTATTTTTCGTATTTCTGAAGCGTCCATTTCGAATTCCTTGCGGATCCGAAGCAGATCTGCTGGTTCGGGCCCGAAAAAGCCTCCTGCCATCAGCGTATTTCCGGGTTCTATCCTCAGGTAGTACCCACCTCGACGGTGTGCTCCTGCCCTGCTGAAGCTAACGCTTCGATGTACATTATAAGGGGTCTTATCTGTACTGAACCTGATATCCCGGTTGATCCTGAACACCTTGACCTTCGCGATCTCGTCGGTCCTGTTCAACTCTGCTTCCACCTCCCCGTAGAATCGTTTCAGGAGTTTCTCATTGGCCTGGTACTGCTTTTTGTGCTCCTGCATCCAATCGCGGTGATTGTTACTCTTCAATTGTTTCAGAAAATCAAAAACGTCTTTTGTTATCACGGTACTCATTCGGTTACTCCTTTATGCTTTAAAGATAGCTTAATTTTTTTTCAGTACATTTAGCTATTCAACCGTAAAAACCAAATAATTATGACAACCAGCAAGCCCAACACCGGATTTTGGATCATTGCCGTTCTGGCGCTTTTGTGGAACCTTATGGGAGTATTTCAGTATCTAACCACCACCCTGATGGCAGATACGCTTGCAGAAGCTATTCCTGAGGAGCAAATGGCGCTGATGAACGCTCTCCCATCCTGGTACAATTATGTTTTTGCCGTGGCAGTTTTTGCCGGCACCATTGGATGTTTACTCCTTCTGATCAGAAAGAAACTGGCTGTTCCCGTATTGGGAATTTCCTTGTTGGCGGTATTGATTCAGATGGGTTACTGGCTTTTCGCTACAGACGTGATGGACGTCATGGGTATGACCTCCGTGATCATGCCGTTAGTGGTGATCATTATAGCCATTTTCCTGTATTTCTACAGCAAAGGTGCCTCGCAGAAAGGTTGGTTGCGATAGCGCAATCGAGACAGATAATTAAAAAGCGGGTTTAACCCGCTTTTTTTTTATTTTATCCAGTGTTTTCTTCTGAAATACCAGATCATGATCACTAAAACCACAAACATTATTCCCAGCAGCACAAAATAGCCGTATTTAAACTTTAATTCGGGTATGTACTCGAAATTCATCCCGTAAATACCTGCCAGGAAAGTAAGCGGTATGAAGATGGAGGCCATGATCGTTAACACCTTCATGATCTCGTTCATTCGATTCGAGATATTCGTCATATGCATATCCATCAGCCCCCAGGTCATTTCGCGATAGAGGTCGATATTCTCACTGATCTGGATGATATGATCGTAAAGATCCCTGATATAATTGTGCGTCTTGGGGTCTATCAGGTCTATGTCGGTTTTCTCAAGTCGGTTGATCACTTCCCGTAGTGGTGAAACTGCTTTCCGTATCTTCAGCACCTCCTTTTTAAGATGCAATATGTCTTTCGAAAGGTCAACGCCTTCACTATTGAGCTCGAATAACTGGTCCTCTATGAATTCGATCTTATCGCTCAACGTTTCGATTACTGTGAAATAGTTATCTACCACCGCATCCAGAATAGCGAACATCAGGTAATCGGAGCCCGAATTTCGCACCCGGCCCTTATCGTTGGTAATTCTGTCTCTCAGCGAGTCGAAAACATCACCGTCTGCCTCCTGGAAGGTCAGCACATAATCCTGGCCAACCACCATGCTCACATGCTCGTAGACCATTTCCGCATTATCATTGTAGTAGAGCATCTTGAACACAATGAACAGGTATTCGTCATATTCGTCCATTTTCGGGCGCTGGGCCGTATCCACGATATCTTCCTGGATCAGGGGATGCAAACCAAAATGCCCTCCCAGTTTCTCGATAGTTTCAGTATTGCTAAGTCCGTCTATATTGATCCATGAAACAGTTTCTGTTCCCTTGTGCTGAAATGCACTTTCAAGCGATTCGGGCTTGTATATCTTTATATCGGATTTGGAGTAGTCGATAATGTCAATGACACTTTCGGCTTTCTCCTTCTTTCCCTTATACCGTACCGTACCGGGGACATAATTACTGGTCTTCCGTTTAGGGATCTTCTTGAATCGTTGAAGTACTCTGGACTGTTTATTGGCCATGAACTTATATTTTAAAGAGAAAGATACTCAATAATTTTGTGAACCAATATCATCCTTTTTCATCAAAATTATGCCGTGACCGAAGTACCTGGTCCACATCACTCAAACGGAATCCCTTGGTTTGGAGCAGGACCATGATGTGAAAAAGAAGGTCTGCGGCTTCATTCAGAAATGCTTCGTCATCGTTGTCTTTTGCCTCAATGACCAACTCCACAGCTTCTTCGCCAACTTTTTGAGCGATTGTATTCACTCCTTTCTTAAATAGCGAAGCCACATAGGAATTTTCCTGTTCGGAACCAGACTTCCGCTCTTTGATCACCTCCTCGAGGTAACTTAGGAATCCGAAATTTGGTTCGTTTTCTTCACCCCAGCAGGTGTCTGTGTCTTTGTGACAAACAGGCCCGGCAGGCATCACCATAGCCAGCAGACTGTCCGAATCGCAATCGGCCGTAAGAGAGATAAGCTTCAAAGTATTCCCGGACTCCTCCCCTTTGGTCCATAATCGTTTCTTCGTCCTGCTGTAAAATGTCACCATCTTGCTTTCCAGAGATTGCTCAAGGGCTTCCTGGTTCATGAATCCCAGCATTAAGACGTTTCGGGTGATCATATCCTGAACAACTACCGGTACCAGGCCATCCTTGTACTTATTATAATCAATTTCCATAGGTTTTCTTTTTAAATTCGAACCGGAATCCCATGTTTCCTGAGGTTCTGTTTTAATTGAATGATCTCTATCTCCTTGAAGTGAAACACGCTGGCCGCCAGGGCGGCATCTGCCTTTCCGCTGATGAATGTATCAGCAAAATGCT
>JAUIIU010000070.1 GCA_030431695.1 Bacteroidia bacterium
CTACGGATCAGGTTACCACGCCCGGTAAGCTTTTTCATCGCACTTTCGTAGGTTCCCTGTACCGTACCGATCTGTTTCCCCACCTTGATCAGTTCGTCCGTAAGATTGGTAAAGGAATCGTACAATGCACCCGCTTCCTTGGCAATGGCAAGTGCATTCTGAGTTTGTCGGTCGTTCTGCCAGAGATTATCCACCAGCCGAAGTGCCGCCAACAGGGTAGAAGGTGTAACGATCACTACCTGCTTGTCGAATGCATCTTCATAAATGTTAGGCTCGTTGGCAGCGGCAATGGCGAAGGCCGGCTCGATGGGCACGAACATGAAAACCGTATCCGGACTTTCATCCATCAGGTATTGATATTTTTTCTGACTCAGATCGTCCACATGTTTTTTTATGGAAGCAATGTGCTTCTTTAAATGGCCTTGCTTAATATCTTCATCTTCTTCGGAAACAAAGCGTTCGAAATCCACCAGCGAGACCTTACTATCCACGATCATCTTCTTACCATCCGGCAGGTGAATGAGCACATCGGTTTGCAGTCGCTTTCCTGCTTCCGTCTGGTGACTGTCCTGAAGGGTGTATTCCCGTCCTTTTTCCAGCCCCGACTTCTCCAGGATCCGTGTAAGTACTAACTCACCCCAATTCCCCTGCATCTTGCTGTCGCCTTTGAGTGCCTTCGTTAGATTATCGGCCTCCTTGCTGATCTGACGGTTTAATTCTGAAAGGTGCTTGAGTTGTTCCTTGAGTTCACTATGGCGTCCCACACTCTCCTTATTGCTGTCCTCAACCTTCTTTTCGAAGGTCTTGATCTTCTCCTGCAGTGGGTTAAGCAAGGTTTCGAGGTTCTCCTTGTTCTGTTTGGTGAATTTGGTCGATTTCTCGTCGAGAATCTTGTTGGCCAGGTTCTCAAATTCCTTGGTGAACTTCTCCTGCAGCTTCTCCACCTCTTCCCGCTGTTTCAGGTTCTCACGTTCGAGATTCTGAAACTCGGTGTTGCGTTTTACCAATTCACTGTTCAGGAAATCCTTTTCCTTGCGTATGGCTTCACGCTCGTTCAGCACATTGTCGAACCGCTCCTGGAGTTTTTCATGCTGGGCACCGGACTGTTCCAGACGCTCCTCCAGTTTACCGGTTTCGGCCTTTTGTTTCAGGCGCGCCACCAGGTTTCCGATAAATGCACCGATCAGGGCACAAATACCACCGATAAGGATGATTAGAAATTGTTCACTCATGAAGTTTTAACTGCTTGGGGAATTCGACAACTGCTACTCAAAGATATTAATTCCTGATGGTAAACCGACCACTCTTTCCATCAAATTGAATACTGTCCTCGGGAAACAAGGTATCGAATCTTCCTTCCGCTATAAGTGTACAAGGTTCACCAACATGAACTGCGGTTTTATCCATCACTATCATCACATCGGCCAGTTGTATGCCCAGGTCGATCTCATGGGTTGAGAACAGCACGGTTTTCCCTTCTTCCGAAGTAAGTCGTTTCAGCAATTTCAAAACATAGGCCCTGTGATAGAGATCCAGGTGAGTGGTGGGTTCATCAAGGATGATAAGTGGGGTGTCCTGTGCGAGGGCACGTGCGATCACCACTCGCTGCATTTGCCCGTCACTCAGTTCGTAGCACTTTCGATCTGCAAGGTTTTGTGTGTCCGAAATATCCATGGCATTTCGGATGATCTGCTTGTCATTACCCGTCAGCACACCGAAATTATTGGTATAGGGCTGGCGCCCGAGTGAGATCAATTCCTTGACGGTAAGGTTCCTGGATGCCGGCGGTTCCGTGAGAACCACACTCAGTTTTGAAGCTCGCTCCATGCTCGAATAGGACGAAAGTTCCTTTCCATCGATCACGATGGTGCCGTCTAGCACGGGTTGCATGCCGGACAAACTGCGAAGTAGGGTGGATTTCCCGATTCCGTTCGCACCTACGAGAGCAACGAGTTTTCCGCTTTCGATACTGAAACTCATCATAAGAGAAACCGGCTGTTTTTGTTTCTTTCTGAAGTAGCCGATCTCAAGCTCCGATACGGATATAGCGCTATGTTTTACTTCCGAAGTCATCAGAACAGCAATTTACGTTTTCTTACGAGTAACCAGATAACAACAGGTGCTCCCACGAGTGAAGTAATGGCATTGATAGGCAGGGTCTCTTCGCTCATCGGGAGTTGCGCGATGGTATCGCAGATCAGCATTAGAACAGCTCCAAAAAGCAGCACGGCCGGCAATAAAACAAAATGATTCGAAGTAGTAATCAGTTGGCGGGTAAGGTGTGGCACCGCGAGTCCGATGAAAGCGATAGGGCCGGCAAAGGCCGTTATACCCCCGGCAAGGATACTGGTAGCCAGGATAATGACCAGCGTAGTTTGTTTGATCTTTAACCCCATACTTTTGGCATAATTCTCCCCCAATAGAAGTGCGTTCAGCGATTTACAGCTCACCAGGGCCAGGAGAACACCCAGGAAGCAGCAAAGTCCCATGATCAGCACGCCAGGCCATGACTGGTCTCCCAGGCTCCCGAAACTCCAGAAAATGTACTGTTGTAGTTTTTCTGCTGAACTGAAATAGGAGAGGACGGCTACTACGGCAGCGGTCACGCTCCCGAACATGAGTCCGATTATGAGTATAGCCATACTGTCCTTTACTCGCAGGGTCACGGCAAGCACTGCCAGCAATACCAGGAAACTACCCAAGGCCGAGGCGATCACCAAACTCCACTGACTCACAAGCAGGCCCCCGATCATTCCGCCAAAAACACCCGCTCCCAGGATGAGTAGGGCCACGCCCAGGCTCGCCCCGCTACTCAGACCCAGAACGAAGGGACCCGCCAGCGGATTGCGAAACAGGGTTTGCATGAGCAGCCCAGAGACGGCGAGTCCGCCACCCGCCATAATAGCTGTCAGTGCTTTCGGAAGGCGATAATCCAGGATAATGTACTCCCATGCGCTTCGGGAGGCGCCCTTACCAACGAGGGAGGAGATCACTTCCGAAAGCGGGATCTTAACCGATCCCAGCCCGATATTCAGAAGGAAAAAGAACAGCAGTGCCGCAAACAGCAACGCAAACCACAGTTTATGGGAGCGTTGGGTTTCCATTATTCAACTTTACTGAAAAAATACAATTCGTGTTCGGGAAGGAGTTCCGGGTGAAGAATCTTTACAATGTCCTTTAGCACGATATCCGGCCGGTTGGGTGCCAGCTCGTAATAGAGCACCCCGCCGGTTTCACCTTTCCTTGCGGTGAATGTATAAACGTTTCCTTTTTGCAGAGCATGGAATTCGGAGTAAACAGAATGTGCATCTTCAAATTGCTCCAGGGTAGCGAACTGCCCCGGACCGATCCAGAAATCGGCCTGCTGTCCCTTTTCGAGTACCGCCTCCAGGCTCATGGACAGGCTTCCTGTACCTTCGGTGTCCTTCCAGAGATATTCGCCATTCGCATCGGCGATGAATTGTGCTGCCCAGCTATCTCCTTTAGGCATATACCAGACATCCTTGTACATGGCCCCACTGAGTACCGTTGGTTTATTTTGCGCTTGTTTGGCGACCTCCACTACGCGATAGTACTCTTTTTCGATCTCGCGAAAAATACTGTCGGCCTCTTGTTGCCTGTCGAATAACGCACCGAAGAACTTGATCCATTCGGCCTTTCCCAGGGGGTGTTTTTCGGTCCAGTCGGCATTGTAAAGAACCGGGATCCCGGCTTTCTGAATATTGTCAACCGTTTTATTGGTTCCATCCACCGCGAAGGTAATTACCGCATCGGGTTCCAGGTCGATCAGGACCTCGGTATTGATGGATTCGTTCTGCCCCAGTTCCTTTATTTGTCCATGGCTGATCAACATTCGGGCCGTTTCCGAAGAAATATAATCCAGGTTTGGAAACCCAACCAGTTTATCGGTAACACCAAGCATATCCAGTGAAGGGATATGAGTAGTAGAAGTTACCACTACAGATTCCAGAGGATACATCAGTACCTTCTGAAAACCGGTTTCGTGCCAGGGCCGGCTCGTAATTGTGTCGTTCTCGGCAGCGATCCCTTTTTTCTTCAGCTCATAGGTGAAGGTATCCTCGGATCCCGGCCAGGGATTGTTCACTGTGATGGTAATGAAATTCTCTGCTTCGTGGATGGAGAATCCTTCGGCGTATTTGATCTCCGTATGCTGCGCCTTTGTTTCGTCACCGTGAACAAGGGAAGGAGATTGCTGAACTTCTTTGCAGGAAAAAAAGCAAAGACATAAAAGGAAGACTGATAATATTCGCATGCTCAAAAATAATGGATTTTACTTGTGCGGACCTGATTTCCGATTATAATTTACAATTCATAAGGCCCGTGTGTTCAAGAAAAATCACACTATTTTTCGGCCACCATCACCTGGTACAGAGGCGAAGAAGCCTTGCTATCTGAGACCTCTTCCAGGGATGACTGGTGCGGCAGGATTGGTGAGGGAGATGGGAATATTTCCGCAAGTGCAGCAGCCAGCAGCGGTTCGTTCATATCTCCCAATTCACCTAAATTGGTGTAATCCTCTTCCATGAGCACATCTGGTGGCAGGCCATCGACATAATCCGTGAAACCATTGGCGTTGGCCGTTTTGAAGACCAGTGGCAACATAGCGTAAGTATGATCCAGGTTAGCCTGGGCCCTGGAAAAGTCGGGAGCCGGCGCATCGTACAAGATGAAAGAGGCCTGGAATTTCCCTGTGGTTGCTCCTCCTACCTGGTTGACCTCGATATACGGGTCTAGCCCATTAATTACGAGTTCACTGGCAGAAGCCGTTCGGCCGGTAGTAATAACATAGACCCTAGTGAGGTTAAGGCTGTTGATGGCCTCACCGGTCGATATGGTTTGGTTGAAAAGCCCGTCTTCGGCATAGTCCGGTTGTCGGTCGGCATTCCATTCTTCAGTATAAAATACTTGTCCGTTGAACTGCCCGGTGACCATACTGGACAGGTCACTGGCCGTTTCCACCGAACCACCACCATTGTATCGGAGGTCGATGATGAGATCGGTCACCGCGTCTGTTTTGAACTGCGCAAAAGCTGCGTTTAGTTGAGGGTCGAATTCACGCGTAAAGGCGTTGTACATCAGGTATCCTACTTTCTGCCCGAATATATCGAAGGTCTTAGCCACGAAAACCGGGTTTTCTGTGTATTCTGCCTTGGTGAGCTCAACACTATTCCCTGTAGGGGTGATATTGGTTCCGTCGAAGGTTGCTAAACCGATGCTATAGGTATCCGGATCGAAAAGGTCATTGAAGTTGGACTCGGTGATCTGTGTGTCGTTCACGGTATTGAAAATTACCCCCCTTGTGAGGCCTTTGGCTTCTGCGTCGGTGTTTGGCAGGACATAACGAACATAGCCAAATACATTGTCGCTTCCGTCCGGATAGCGTACCAGGCCGTATTCCATGCCGTTATTCATACTAACACCCGCAAGCGCATTCTCCAGGGCCACATAATCACTTACCAGCAGGCTGAATCGGTCCTGCGGAGAAAGCAGGTAGTCGAATAAGGATTCCGGAGAATTGTACGAACTTAGGAATGCATCCAGGTCTGCCTGGGAAGAAAAGGCATCGTTGGCCAGTTCGGGGGTATCTGCCTTGTAGAGGTAGAAGAAATTGAGTCCGCGGTAGATGAAGTTCTGAATATCCAGGGTGGATGCAATTTGAATCTCATCATCGTTATCTTTAAAGCAGGAAGTAAGCAGGGTAGCGATCGCTAACAACAGAAGGATACTTTTCTTTCGCATAGGAATTCGTTTCAATAGCTATCTTGTAAAACCCGAAAATAGGGACATTATTGTAAAAGTAAAACTTTAATGTAACAAAATTGAATCACGTTCGTCGAGATATAAGAACGGCATAGCAATTGCGAGTTCACTAACCAGCAAAATATGACACAGAAGGAGTTTTTAACCACCGTTTTACCTATTAAGGATAAGCTGTACAGGCTTGCGAAGCGACTCCTTGTGTCCAGTGACGAAGCTGAGGATGCCGTTCAGGAGATTATGTTGAAATTATGGAATGGGAAGGAGAAGATGGGTAATTATAAGAACCCGGAAGCCTTCGCGATGACAATGACAAAGAACTTTTGTCTGGATCGCCTGAAATCGAAACAGGCCGGAAACATGAAGATCGTTCATAGCAATTTTCAGAATACCGACAATGTCGAGCGGCAGGTTGAGGCCAACGACGGAGTTTCCCTGGTTTTTCAGATCATGGAGACCCTGCCGGAGCAGCAACGTATGATCCTCCAGTTACGGGACGTCGAGCAGTATGAATTTGCAGAAATTTCGGAAATGCTCGGAAGTAACGAAACAGCCATCCGTGTCGCCCTCTCTCGCGCACGTAAAACAGTGAGGGAGCAAATGATTAAAAATTACAATTATGGAATCAACTAGAATTGAAAGGTTATTGGACACTTATTTCGAAGGGAACACCACCCTGGCGGAAGAAGCAACCTTGAGAGACTATTTTACCGGCCGGGAAGTTGCAGAACACCTGGCACCTTATGCGCCCATGTTCAAGGGATTTGTGCAGGCGCAGCAGGAAGAATCCACTTCCGAAGTAAAACTACCGCAAAGCGGATTTAAAGTGAAGAGCTGGTGGTACAGTATCGCGGCAACGATCCTGGTAGCCGTTACGGTAGGAAGCATTGTATTTTCTAATCGTGGGCTATCACAGGAAGAACAGGAAGCTATCGCAGCCTTGAAACAAACAAAGGAAGCTATGATGCTCTTGTCTTCCAACCTGAACAAAGGAACAGAGAACGTGGCGTATCTAAATGAGTTCGCCAAGGGAAGTTCAACAATTAAACATATCAATCAATTTAAAGAAACGACAGACAAAATCTTAAAGTAAAGAACCTTAAAAACAAGTAATGATGAAAAAAATAGTTATAGTATTGTTAGTAATGATGGCGCCGTTTATCGCTTCGGCCCAGGTCTTCGACTCGTACGAAGACGAGAACATGGTAACCTCGGTTGTGGTTACGAAGAACATGTTCAAACTCCTGGCCGAGATCGACCTGGAAAGTGACGATCCGGAAGTAAAGGAATACCTGGAGTTAGTGAATAACCTCGATAACATCAAGATCTTCATCACCGAAGACAAAGGCGTAGCGGCACGTATGAAAGCCGATGTGACCAAGTATGTTGGTTCCACCAAAGGACTCAATGAGCTGATGCGTGTTAAGGACGAAGGGAAGAACATCAAGTTCTACAGCAAGGAAGGTAAGAATTCGAGCTTTGTGAGCGAACTCCTTATGTTCATGGACGGTGATATCGACGGTAAGGAAGGAACCATGATCATGAGTATCACGGGTAATATCGACCTCAAAAAGATATCTAAGCTTACCAAGGACCTGAACGTTCCCGGAAGCGAACAGTTGAAGAAAATCGAAAACAAACAATAATATGGCCCTGGTACGATTTATAATAGGATTATCTTTTGCAGCTCTTTCATTAGTTAGTTGTAACGACGGATCCTCCCTGCAACGCTATCTTGTAGATAAGCAGGATGACGACAAATATTTGAAGATCGACATCGCGACGAGCCTGCTCGAATCGGAAGACGCTGATTTCACCGAGGAGCAACGCGAGATCCTCAACACGATCAAGAAAGTGAACGTTGTGGCATACCCTGTAAAAGGTGAGAATGCCGCCAGCTATGAGGCCGAACGTGCCGAATTGAAGAAGATCCTCGACAATGAGAAGTACAAACTTCTAGGAAAGATCAGCTCGAATGGTGGAAATTTGACGATGAAATACCTGGGTGAGGAAGACGCCATCGACGAAGTGATCGTCTTTGCCAGTGATAAGGAAAGAGGATTCGCGGTATTTCGTCTGCTGGGCGAGAATATGAAGCCCGGACAAATGCTGAAGCTGATGAACTCGATCGATAGTGGCGACCTGGACGTATCGGCCCTGAAGGGAATAGGAGATATGTTCAAAGACAACAGTACGGACGGCGACGATATTGCCGACGAGATCAAAAAGGAATTGGCAGACTAACCCCTGCACCTACAAAGAAAGCTCCGATTACGGAGCTTTTTTTGTTTTTGGTCGAAAACAGATTTTTAACTACCACATAATTAGGCGCTTAGGCCTACATTTGTACTCCCAAATAACGTATTACCCCAAATTTACCAGGTATTGACCTATGTTTTCTATCCCCAAACAAGGTCATGATCGGCCAGAGACCTTTGTGTATACCAAAGCAGGCCGATGTTTAAGGCTCCGGAGTTTTTCGGGGCCTTTTTTATATTCCTGTGTAGTTCGATGGCGTGATCGCCCGAAGCTCCTCTTTGACCGCTTCGGAAACATCCAGGGTCTCGATGAAATCTTTGATGGATTCCCGAGTGATGGCCTCGTTGGTCCTCGTGAGGCTCTTCAGGGCCTCATACGGATTCGGGTAGCCTTCCCGACGCAGTATGGTTTGAATGGCCTCGGCCGCAACTGCCCAGTTATTCTCCAGGTCTTCCTGCAGTTTGGCTTCATTCAGAAGTAATTTGTTCAATCCTTTCAAGGTGGATTGAAACCCGATGATGGTATGCCCCATCGGTACCCCAATATTCCTCAGTACCGTGCTATCGGTAAGGTCTCGTTGCAATCGGCTTATGGGAAGTTTTGCTGAAAGGTGCTCGAAGACCGCATTGGCGATCCCAAGGTTACCTTCGCTGTTCTCAAAGTCTATCGGGTTCACCTTGTGCGGCATGGCCGAAGAACCTATCTCGCCCTTTTTTATCTTCTGTTTGAAATAATCCATGGACACATAGGTCCAGATATCCCTGTCGAGGTCGACAAGGATGGTATTGATGCGTTTCAGGCAGTCGAATAGGGCCGCCATATGATCGTAATGCTCGATCTGGGTTGTCGGGAACGAGTGGTGCAGTCCTAATTTTTCCTGAACGAATTTTGTTCCGAAGGCTTTCCAGTCGATATCGGGGTAAGCCACCTTGTGGGCATTGAAATTCCCGGTCGCGCCTCCGAATTTCGCCGCACTCTTAATATCGTTCAGCAGGTCGAACTGCTCTTCCAGCCTCACCACGAATACCTCGATCTCCTTCCCGAGACGGGTAGGGGATGCGGGCTGACCGTGGGTTCGTGCCAGCATGGGAACATCTTTCCATTCTGCAGCCAGTTCTTTCAATTTATCCTTTACTTCGAAGTATCCCGGAACGTAGACCTCGTTCATGGCATCTTTCAGTGAAAGCGGAACCGCTGTATTGTTGATGTCCTGTGAAGTGAGACCGAAGTGTATAAATTCCTTGTATTGCTGAAGTCCGAGCGCGTCAAATTCCTCCTTGATGAAATATTCAACCGCCTTCACATCGTGATTGGTCACTTTTTCGGTGTCTTTTATGCGCTGCGCTTCTTCCGAAGAAAATTCAGTATAAAGACTTCTCAGCTTGTCGAAAAGGGAAATGTCGAAATCGGACAACTGCGGAAGCGGCAATTCAACCAAAGCGATAAAATACTCGATCTCTACCTGCACGCGATACTTGATCAGCGCTTCTTCGGAAAAGAACGGAACCAGTGCTTTCGTTTTGGAGGCATAACGCCCGTCAATAGGTGAAATCGCTTGAAGAGATTGCTTGGACATAGCTGGCTGAATTAAAGAGGCAAAGATACGGTTTCTTGTTGGAAGTTTGGTGTTTGGGGTCAGATGTGAGTCTTCAATTATAGGTTGTCAGATGTCGGGTATCAGTTGTCAGTTGTCGGGTGTCACTTCGAGTGTCCGCTACAGGCGGATGTATCGAGAAGTAATGTTTCTGCTGGTAGAGGTTCTCGATACGCCTTACTGCGTTCGGCACTCGAACTGACAATCACCCATTAACCGTACTGAAACTTCCGTATCTGCTCCAGCGTCTTCTTCGCCCTGGATTTATAGCCCGCGCTGCCTTTGTGGATATTGTCTTCGAGTATTTGTTTGAGTTCGGGGTGGATCCATTCGGATTCGGTACCGAGATAAAACAGGCAGGTCATGGCGCGTACCTGGCAGGCAACCTTCTGATCGGTGATGAGCCAGTCGAAGGAACATTCGGTCATTGTTTTTTTGTGTGCTTCGGAAAGTATTTTGCTAACCCCGGGTTCAGCTTTTTTGTAGTAAGCGATACAGAGTTCTTCGCAGATATGGGCCAGCGGGCGTACAACCTGGTCGAGTTTGGCCAAAGCTAAATTCTGAAAGAAATAGTCGAGGTGCGGATATAATACAGAAGGTTCTTCCAGGAACACGAATTCAAGGGCCCAGGCGGCCTTATAGGACAATTCCTTTTTTTTGCTGAAGCAAAGCTGAAGTACTTCTCCAACAGACTCGGGGTGTGCCAGGATCCAGTTTGCAGCCTTTTTACGATGCTCCCTACGCGCTGTTTCGTAGCTCAGTTGTTGTATGAGTTCTGAATTCGCCATCAGTTCAAGGCTTCTTTGATCATTTCGATTGCTTTCGGGACACCTTTGGTGGCTGTTTCGGCCAGCACCGTGATCCTGTCTGAACTATTGATC
Source organism: Bacteroidia bacterium (assembly GCA_030431695.1). Taxonomy (GTDB): domain Bacteria; phylum Bacteroidota; class Bacteroidia; order Flavobacteriales; family Flavobacteriaceae; genus Pukyongia. Next base: position 10,513 of record JAUIIU010000070.1, read on the forward strand.
GCAGGATTGGGATCCACAAAATAGACTGGTGCACTGTAGTTCGCGTATTGTATCAGTCCGGCTGCGGGATACACCTGCATGGACGTACCCACTATCATCAGGATATCGGCTTTAATAACAATTTCGATCGCTAAATCCATCATTGGAACCGCCTCTCCAAACCATACGATATGAGGTCGCAACTGGTGGTTGAATTCACAAAAATCTCCCAGGTTGAGGTCCTCACGCCAGTTCATCACAAGATTCTCATCGAAGGTGCTCCGTACTTTTAGAAGTTCTCCGTGAAGATGGGTCACCTTACTGCTTCCGGCCCTTTCGTGCAGGTCGTCCACATTTTGAGTGATGATATCCACGTCGAATTCGCCTTCCAGAGTGGCCAGGGCGATATGTCCCGAATTGGGTTCCACCTCGAGCAGCTGACGCCTGCGCTGGTTGTAGAATTCGAGAACAAGTTCGGGGTTTCGGGCGAATCCTTCGGGAGACGCCACCTGCATCACGTCGTGGCCTTCCCAGAGACCGTTGCTGTCGCGAAAGGTTTTGAGTCCGCTCTCGGCGCTCATCCCGGCACCCGTGAGTACTGCTATCTTCATTTTCTAAAAGTACTTTAAAATCCTCTTTTTCAGAAAAAATATATCTTAGTACAAACAAGTGAATTATTGGATCCCGACCTATTTGAATATCTGCAAACTTATCTAACCGACAGGCGCAAGGAGCTCTTCACCCAGGTCTTGGAGCAACGTACCCGCCATTTTACTGTGGTTACCGAAGATGTTTATCAACTTCATAACACAAGTGCCGTAATGCGGTCCTGTGATGTGTTTGGAATACAGGATCTTCACGTAGTGGAAGAGCTGGTGGGTAAGCGTGTGGATAAGGAGATCGCTATGGGTGCCCAGAAATGGGTGAGTCTGCATCGCTATGATACCATTGAATCATGTATGGATAATTTGCAGGAGGAAGGGTACCAACTCATCGCAACCACACCCCATGACGATTCGATGTTGCTGCATGACTTCGACGTTAGTAAAAAGACAGCCTTTTTCTTCGGAAAGGAGGACAAGGGGCTTAGTGAGTCGGTATTAAAGCGGGCGGATGGTTCCTTGAAGATCCCTATGTACGGATTCACGGAAAGCCTGAATATTTCAGTTTCAGCGGCCATCATATTACAGGATGTGGTGGGCCGAATGCGCCAAAGCGGTGTTTCCTGGCGGCTTTCAGAAACAGAAAAAAGGGAACTGGAGATCGAATGGACGAAAAGATCAATAAAAAGCGTCGATCAGATCATCAAACGTTATTTGGAAGGTAAAAATTCGTAACTTCAAATTCTCACTGAAAATCAATCAATTATGTATATTTTCTTAAGTATTCTTGGGGCCATAGTGGCCATTCTGATCATTTTGATACTCGTTGCGCCGAAGAAATACCACGTGCACCGCAGTATTACCATCGACAGGGCATTGCCGGATGTCTTTCAGTATTTGAAATTTGTAAAGAACCAGGACCATTGGTCACCCTGGAAGAAAAAAGACCCGAATATGAAACAAACATTTACCGGGGAAGATGGCACCGTTGGATTTGTGTCACACTGGGAAGGGAATAAGGATGTAGGAGTTGGCGAGCAGGAGATCAAGCGGATCGTAGAGAACGAACGGCTGGAAACCGAATTGCGCTTTTTCAAACCATGGAAATCTGAAAGTGATGCATATATCAAGGTGGATAAAGTTGACGATGGTACGCGGGTGACCTGGGGATTCTCGGGGGAAAATAAAATGCCTTTCAATGTATTCATGCTCTTTATGAATATGGACAAGGCGGTGGGAAAGGACTTTGATGAAGGACTGGCTGATCTTAAAAAAATACTCGAATCATAACTTCATAAAATGGAACACAACACATTTGCCTGGGTAGAGATCCCGGTTTCGGATATGCCACGGGCGATCAAATTCTACGAAACGATCTTAGATATTAAATTGCAACCGGTCGAATTCGGGGGCCTTCAAATGGCGTGGTTCCCATTCAACGAGGAATCGGCCAATTTGCCGGGCGCCACCGGAACGCTTATCAAACAGGAATCCTATATCCCCAGCCAGGAAGGTACGTTGGTGTATTTACACAGTAACGATGTACAGCAGGAGCTGGATCGGGTGGAAGCTGCCGGTGGAAAGATCTACCAGCCAAAGACCCAGATCTCCCCGGAACATGGGTATATGGGGGTTTTTATCGATTCGGAAGGGAACAGGGTGGCACTGCACAGCAGGAACTAGAGCCAGGAGTCAAGAACCAAGAGTCAAGATTGTCATTCAGAGGGAGCATTGCGACCGAAAAATCTATTTGACCATAACTAGATTCTTCGCTTTGTTGCACTTCGCTCTGAATGACACTATCAACTAAAATACCAACGTACCAACAATCTCATTATCCAACAATCCAATAATCTCATTATCCAACAATCCAACAATCCAACACTCCATCTTGAAACTCGTATTCGCCACCCACAACCAGAACAAATTCAGGGAAGTTAAAGCCCAGATGCCAGCCCATATAGAGCTTTTGAGTTTGACCGATATCAATTGTTTTGACGATATAGATGAAACCGAGGACACCATCGAAGGCAACGCCCTTTTGAAGGCAAGGTATATCAAGGATCACTTCGGAATAGACTGCTTTGCAGATGATTCGGGATTAGAAGTTGCCGCGCTGAACAATGCCCCGGGGGTCTACAGTGCGCGCTATGCCGGCCCGGAAAAGAGTGCCGAAGCCAATAACAAAAAACTGCTCCATGTCCTTCAGAATGAAACAAACAGGAGTGCACGCTTTAAAACGGTTATCGCTCTGACCACTCCCAA
>JAUIIU010000071.1 GCA_030431695.1 Bacteroidia bacterium
TCATACCCCTATTCCTGAATGTGCTCAAGGTGTTTAGAACAAGGGATGCTACCAAGCTTGATCCGGAACTGAAAAAAGTAGCACTGAGCACCTTTTTATTTGCGTTACTCTTATTTGCTTCCAATTTCTTTTAGAACTATCTTTCTGTAAAATTACCAAAGATGAAAATTACATTCTACGGCCAGAACAGCCTGGCGATCTCAGTTTCAGGAACAAATATTATAGTAGATCCCTTTATCAGTGGGAATCCACTGTCCGGGGATAAGGTCGACATCAATACCCTCAAGGCCGATTATATACTTCTCACCCATGCACACCAGGATCATGTTTTAGATGTGGAAGCCATCGCCGGTATTACTGAGGCAACCATTGTAAGTAACTACGAAATTGCCATGTACTACCAGGAAAAGGGATTCAACGTACACCCAATGAACCACGGCGGAAGCTGGAAATTTGATTTCGGAACGGTGAAATACGTGAATGCCATACACACCAGCACCTTCGCCGATGGCAGCAACGGTGGTGCTCCCGGTGGATTCGTGATCGAAGGGGAACACAAGAATATTTATATAGCCGGTGATACGGCACTCACCATGGACATGAAGCTCATACCCATGCGTACCAAACTGGACCTGGCCATCCTACCCATTGGAGATAATTTCACCATGGGGATAGACGATGCGATTATCGCAAGTAACTTCGTGGAGTGCGATAAGGTCCTGGGTGTTCACTACGATACTTTTGGATATATCGAGATCGACCACGACGAAGCCAAGCGGAAATTCTACGATGCCGGCAAGGACCTGATGCTTCTTGCGATAGGCGAATCCATTGAACTTTAAATTATCGCGCCGCTATAATTGAGTCGGGGGACCTATATGCCACACGCTACCTTTCACAAACAACTGTTGCATTTTAAACAAGCCAGTGGTACATCCCGGGGTGTTCTCACTTCAAAGGAAACCTGGTTTCTGGTATTGAAAGACGGAGATCGTGTTGGAATTGGTGAATGTGGAATGTTTCGCAGTCTGAGTTATGACGACAATCCCGATTTCGAGTCGAAGTTACAATGGGTCTGTGATCTATTTATAGCAGGGGAAGCGGTTGAGCCAAGTGAATTAAAGGAGTTTCCCGCCATCCGGATCGGGTTGGAGACTGCACTATTATCCCTGGCTTCAGACGATCCGTTTATTTTGTTTCCTTCGGAATTTACCCTGGGCGAAACGGCTATCCCGATCAATGGACTCATCTGGATGGGTTCCGAAGCATTCATGAAAGAACAGATCAGGCAACGGATCAATGATGGATTCGGGTGTATCAAGATGAAGATCGGGGCCATTGATTTCGAAACGGAATTGTCACTTTTGAGATCGATACGAAAGGAATTCAGTTCCGAAGAGATCGAACTGCGAGTGGATGCCAATGGCGCTTTTATCGCGAATGAAGCCCTCGACAAACTCAAACACCTGGCCGAGTTGGACATTCATTCCATCGAACAACCGATAAAGCAGGGTCAGTGGCAGGAAATGGCCGGATTGTGCGAAGCTAGTCCACTTCCGATCGCCCTTGACGAGGAACTTATCGGACTGGTCGATTCCGAAGTAAGATCAAAGATGCTGCAAACTATTTCACCTCAATACATCATACTGAAACCAACCCTCCTGGGTGGTTTTCAGGCCAGCGACGAATGGATCGAACTGGCCGAAGACAGGGGTATGGGATGGTGGATCACTTCGGCCCTGGAAAGCAATGTAGGATTAAATGCCATTTCGCAATACACCTTCACAAAAAATAGTAAATTGCCGCAAGGATTAGGAACCGGGAGTTTGTTCACAAACAACCTGGAGTCCCCGCTCAGGGTAGAAAATGGTAAACTGGCCTATCACCCAGAATTATCCTGGAAAACTGAACTGATAAACCTGAAATGATCAATAGACTATGTACATAGCCCAGGCGTTTAAGTACCTTCACGATTGGTGGCGATACCTGCTCCCGGTTTTGGGATTAATTGGGTTGTTTGCCCTGAATTTTTTGGTTGTTATGCTTGTTGACATGGACGTGGACGCGTTAATGGAAGAGCAGATCGCCAGTAAAGGATCCAATGTGGTATTTCTTGAAAACCTGCTTCCATTTGCATTTTTCCTGGCAGCCCTGTTCGTCTGGGTAAAACTCGTACACAAACAACCCCTGGTTTCACTAACTACCAGCAGGAAAAAAGTGGATTGGGGTCGGTTCTTTTTTGGGTTTGCACTCATTGCTGTCACGACCACCGGGCTTACCCTTTTTGCTTATTACTCGAATCCGGATGAACTGATATTACAGTTCGACCTTGTGCCCTTCCTGGTACTGGCCAGCATCAGTATTGTGCTTATTCCACTTCAGTCGAGCTTCGAGGAGTATATGTTTCGAGGATACCTGATGCAGGGTATAGGGGTTATGGTAAAGAACAAATGGATGCCATTGATCATCACATCCGTACTGTTTGGAATGATGCACTTCATGAATCCTGAAGTTGAAAAGCTGGGTAACGTCATCATGATCTACTACATTGGCACAGGCCTGTTCCTAGGTGTCATCACCCTCATGGATGAAGGCCTCGAACTAGCCCTTGGCTTCCATGCCGGTAATAATATTATCGCGGCCTTGCTGGTTACTTCAGACTGGACCGTTTTCCAAACGAATTCAATTTTCAAGGATATTTCCGAACCCTCTGCAGGATTCGAGATCATTGCGTCGGTGCTTGTGATGTACCCGATCTTCCTTGCCCTGATGGCATGGCGATATAAATGGAGTGGCTGGAGTAACAAATTACTGGGGAAGGTTGAACCCCCACCTGTACCCGCCGCCGAACTGGTGGATGAACCATAAACTTGTCGGTCGTGAAACTAACCTCACAAACGCTTCACCCTGCCTTTAAGCTGAACGGTCTCGACTTTTCTTCGGCAGAAGAAGTACTGAATTTCGCTGACGGCCTGCTGGAGGACGGCAATGAGCAGGAGGAGAGCGTGGTACGTTTTATCGAACAATGGCTGGATTTCTCCGAAACAGTTAAAGTTCGCACTTCGGGTTCCACCGGTAAACCCAAGACCATCGAAATCAGTAAGCAGCAAATGATCAACAGTGCACGAGCCACAGGCGCCTATTTTAAAACGGGTAGCGGAACCAGAGGACTGTTGTGTTTGTCGGCCGATTATATTGCCGGCAAGATGATGCTCGTACGGGCCATGGTGCTGGGTTGGGATCTGCACGTTGTAACCCCATCCAAAGATTCACTCACCGAATACGACAACGACTACGATTTTGTAGCCATGGTTCCTTACCAGGTATGGTACTCCCTGGATGCATTACACAAAGTAAAGAAGCTGATCATAGGCGGTGGAGGTGTTCCGGCTGAACTGGAACAAAAACTTCAGGAGGTGGATACAGAGGTATTTGCTACCTATGGAATGACGGAAACCGTGACTCACGTAGCTGTGCGTAGGATCAACGGGCCGGCACGCAGCGACCGGTTTTCGGCCCTGCCGGATGTGAAATTCTCAATCGATGAACGAGAATGCCTGGTGATCAGCGCACCGAATGTGTCGGATGAACCGGTTATTACGAACGATGTGGTTTCGCTCCATTCCCCAAGTAGCTTCACCTGGCATGGCAGGTACGACAATGTTATCAACAGCGGGGGTGTAAAAATCTATCCCGAAGCCATCGAAGCAAAACTAGCGGCAGAGATCGATAGTAGTTTTATGATTGCTTCGGAAAAGGATCCGGAATTGGGAGAACGTGTCATCCTGGTCTACGAAGGCGATGAACGTTCCGTACCGAATCTCGGCAGGGTCTTTCAGAAATTAGCACCCTACGAACGCCCCAAACGGGTATACAGCCTTTCAAAATTCGTCTACACCGAAACCGGTAAACTCAAACGGAAGGACGTACTGAAAGTACTTCAGAAATACAAATAAAGAATTTCCCTCGCTCAAATTAGCGGTTTACTCAATTGTTGTTTATTTTAGGGAATGTGCAGCTTAGTTTTATGGAAAATCTTTAAAACCACAGCGTTATGAAAAAATTATTTACAACATTTCTATGCTTCTTTGCGCTTTATTCTTTTGCGCAAACAGTCACAGTGACAGGTACGGTGACGGATGAGTTTAATGTGTTATTGAATGGAGTAAACATTGTTGTTACAGGAACCCCCAAAGGAGTGCAAACGGATTTCGATGGAAATTACTCAATTGAAGCCGAGGTCGGGCAGGAGTTGGTATTTTCATACCTCGGAATGCACGATCAGGCAAAAACGGTTGCCAAAGCCGGAAGCATCGATGTTATCATGGTGCAGAAGGCTGAGGAGATCGGTACCGTGATCATCCAGACGTATGGCGTTCCAAGACCGGAAATCGCCTATGGCTCCCCTGTAACGGTTCTTGAAGCAGGTGATTTTGAATACAAACCGGAATTGGATCCGGTAAGAGCCATAATCGGACAAGTACCGGGGGCACGAATCATCGGCGCGTCTGGAGCCAGTGGTTCGACTACCAATTTTACCATTCGTTCACTAAGTTCGATCACTGGAGATAATACTCCGTTATTCATAGTAGACGGCGCACCCTTCAACGCGGGAACAAACGACATTGGCGGACTTGCAGGCGGCGGAGCGATCACCAGTAGCAGGTTTATCGACCTCGACCCCAATAATATCGAAAGTATTAAGATTCTGCGCGGACTCAGTGCAACTGTACTTTACGGACAGGACGGCCGGAACGGTGTTGTGCTGATCACCACAAAATCGGGTTCTCAAAAAACGAAAGAAGCGGGGCCCTATGTTCCCTACAGTGAGCGTTACCTGGCCGCACAGGAGGAAGCGCGTACTGCGCTTGCGAACGAACGCACCGCCGTGGAACTTGGGTATGTGAGTCCGTACCAGACAATGGTGAAGGCCATACTGAACAGTGACGATCGGATGGCAACCTACCTGGAACTAAGGCAGCAGCATGCGGATGATCCGGCTTTCTATGTGGACGTATTCGATCGATTCAAAAAGATCGACCCCGAGTTCTCCATGAAGGTGCTGAATTCTTTTGCTGAAGTGAAAAGTGAGGATCCACAGCTGCTGAAGGTGCTCGCATACAAGTTGGAAGAACAACATATGAACATGGACGCGGTGAAGTTATACCGCAAGTTGCTTGAACTTCGCCCGGACGAGCCCCAGTCGTACCGCGACCTGGCCCTGATACTGGAAACTACCGGTGATGAGGAAGAAGCGATCAAGTTATTGTTTTCCGTTACTCAGCGTGCCGGTTTGAACAGTGATTACCGCACCATAGTTGAAAACGACATTACCCGTATTCTGAGTAATTCATCCGAAGCCAGGGAGACATACAAGATCCGCGAAACGACCTTGAAGGATGTTGGTAAGGATATGCGCGTGGTGATCGACTGGAACCGATCCGATGTTGACCTAGACCTGACGGTGATCGATCCCAACCTGCATATCGCCACCCCGAATAACCCAAAAACCCGAACCGGAGGTCGCCTGATCAGTAATAATCAATCGGGCTACGGACCCGAGATCTACGAACTCTCCGAGCTTCAAACAGGTTCTTACTACCTCAAGGTTGGACACCCGTTGGAGGAGGGCGAGATCCTGGATGTGGATGGTCCTACCTACGTAAAACTCACGATCTATAGGAACTACGGACGTGCCGGGCAGACCAGGGAGATCCAGTTGGTTCGCATCTCCGAGGACAAGAAATTACAGCTAATGGATCGCATCGCCGTGCTGTAAACCAATTATGAATGTTGAATGAGAGCCGCTGTTGCGGCTCTTTTTTTTATGTTTTATCTTTCAGATAAAATGAATTATATGCGATTGTTACTTTTTCTGTTGTTCTTCGGAAGCCTAACCATTCAATCCCAGGTACTTGATGAGTGGGACCGGGCAAAATTAAAAGACGAGATCCTCGCCGATCGTTTTAACAACCTCCTTCCATCGCTGATGGACAGGGCCGATATCGATATGTGGCTTGTGATTGCCAGGGAATATAACGAAGACCCTGTCATGCGCACCATGCTACCCGCTCGCTGGCTGAATGCCAGGAGGCGAACCATACTGGTCTTTTATCACAACAAGGAAGCAAATACCATCGAGAAACTTGCCGTGGCACGATACGATGTGGGTGAGAACATTACTTCGGCCTGGGACAAGGAGAAACAACCCGATCAATGGGCAAGGCTCGTAGAGATCATTCGAGAGCGCAATCCCGATAAAATAGGCATTAATGTTTCGAAGCACTTCGGAATTGCAGACGGGCTGGTACATACGGATTATATCGAATTACTCGAAGCCCTTCCCGATGACCTTGAATCCAGGTTGGTTTCCGCAGAAAAACTCGCAATTGGCTGGATCGAAACTCGAACTGCCAGGGAAATGGAACTCTACAACACTCTTGTTGAAATAACCCATGGTATCATCGCGGAGGCATTTTCAGAAAAAGTAATTACACCCGGAAAAACAACCACCGATGATGTGGTCTGGTGGATGCGGCAGAAAGTGACGGACATGGGACTGGAAACCTGGTTCCACCCAACTGTTGATATTCAGCGGTCCGACGAGGCCTTGAAAAGTCATATCTATTCGTTTACAAAAGGGGATAAGAACAAGGTTATCCTCCCGGGTGACCTGCTTCACTGTGACTTCGGAATTACCTATATCGGACTCAATACCGATTGTCAGCAACACGCTTATGTGCTGAGGGAAGGAGAGATCGAGGTGCCTGAATTTCTTCGGAAGGCTTTAGCGGATGGAAACCGTGTGCAGGATATTTTCACAGCCAATTTCAAAACAGGCCGGTCCGGCAACGATATCCTCCTGAAATCTTTATCTGAAGGAAAAGCCGAAGGCTTGCGCCCTGCCATCTACACCCACCCGTTAGGGACCTATGGGCACAGTTCCGGGCCAACGATAGGCATGTGGGACTCACAGGGAGGTGTGCCGGTGAATGGTGATTATCCGCTTTATCCCAATACGGTCTATGCTATCGAATTGAACACAACGGTAACAATTCCGGAGTGGCAAAAGGATATTCGGATCATGCTTGAAGAAGCAGGATTTTACGGGGAGGAAGGGTTCCGCTATGTGAACGGCCGACAAACAGCGATCAGGCCGATCCCCGCGAAATAGCGGTTATTTCTGCATTTTCAGGTAATAATCCACCGAATGCTTCCCCGATCCGAAGAAAAGGAAGAACACACATACGATAAACACCAGCAATGCCATGATGAGGTCGAGCGAATTCAGCTCACCCAGCACGTTGATCAGAATCGCCCCGATCAGTATCGGCAGCTGTGCTGCGATGGCCCAACGGGTCAGTAAGCCGAAAGCGATCAGTAAACCACCCACAAAGTGGGCCGGAGCTACATAGTGGATCATCATCATTTCACCCCCAATACTTTGCAGGGGTTTTACAAGTTCGAGGAGCATTTGGGTATTGCCCATGAAATTAATTCCTTTTATGAAGAGAAACACACCCAGGGCAACGCGCAGAATGTCCAATGGGTAATAAGAATGCCTATTTGCCCATTTATTCCAGGTTTTGATAGTTCCCATAATAAAAAGGTTTGATTGAACTTATTAAGTTACTCATTTTTAATCAGATAAAAAACTAATTTGCCTTTATTTGATTCCTCTGAATTTATAAATGAAGACTTCCAATTTATTTGTTGGTCTGTTTTGTTGTAAGAAAATACTACCTTGATAATACAATTAGCAGTGACCACACTTAAACTTTTCGTTATGAAAATTCGACTAACCACCTTAAGTTTCCTGGTTTGTATTATTTCGTTATCCCATTTGGAAGTTCAAGGGCAGAATATTGCCAAGGAACAAAAGCTACTCATTTATTGGGATGCTTCTTTTTCGTCTCAAAACAGAAATTTTGAGAAGGAATATAATTTCCTCAAGGCCTATTTTGATGAGGTGTCAATTGCCAGCGTTGAGGTTATTATCTATTCTGATATCGTTATCGAAAAAAAACATTTTAAAATTTCAAAAGGAGATGAAACAGGTCTGATAGAGTATTTTAAGGAGGTTAATTACGATGGATACGGTGTTTTTCCTACTGTTTCTACCGGAGAAAAACCAGATCGGATCCTATTGTTTTCGGACGGATTTCAAATCCCTGAATCAGCCAGGTACACATTATTATCTCCCGTGTACAGCATAAATTCTTCGAGCCACTACTCTAGGGCCAATCTGCATAACATCTCATATTACACGGGGGGTTATTTTATCAATTTAGATCGTGTTGGACCAGAACATAGCCTCGATAGTATAAAATATAATGCCTACCTAGACGGGCCCATAACGGATGAGAAAGCGGACATTGCCATCGACAAACTGATAAAGGGGACAGTTAGGAATATTTATGGGCCGTTACCTAACGCTTATATTCAGGTAGAAGGAAGTACAAATGGTACTACAAGTGACGGTAATGGAAATTATGAGTTGGAAGTGTACAGCGGTGATATTTTGCAATACTCACATGTTGGATTCAAAACATCCAATGTCGAAGTTTCGGATAAGACAACGATAAATGTGTTTTTGGAAGAAGAAACACAAGCTCTGGATACTGTAGTAATCAATACTATAATAGAGAAGGAAAGTGAAGAAACTCCTGTAATTACACTCTATGGAGAAAAGCGAAGGGAAGCGGTAGGATATACGGTTGAGACGTATGTCAAGCAAGAACGAGATATGGGACAAACGGATATTGGTGAATTTGTCGCCGGTAAGTTGAGAGGGGTTATCCTCGAAGATGGAAGATTAGAACGTGCCAGAATACGCGATTACCGAACGATCTCAACAGAAAATTATGAAGCTACGATCTCCAAATATGCGTTAATAGTGCTGGATGGAGTTCCTCTTCCAAGAACAAGGCCAGGATATGAAGCAGATTATGGTTTTATCGACCCAAACACCATAAAAGATGTAACTGTTTTAAAGGGTCTGGCAGCCACCAATCGATTCGGTAGTGAAGGATCCAGAGGGGTAATCTTGTTTACTACGATTCTGGCAGATGCGAAATTACCGGAAAGCCAAGTATCCTCCACTAATAAAATTCCTGAACTTAAAAAGTATAAAGGACCCCTGGAAGTTGACCGTACTTGGAAGACAGATAGCTACAGGCATGTGGTATTTAGGGATGACATGAAACCTAACTACAACCACTATCTAAAAGGACGAAAGGTGTATGGAGATAAATTGGATTTTTATATCGAATCGGCCAATTATTTTAAACAAGATGGTGAAGTGGCACTTTCAAACAGGATCTTGTCCAACATCAGGGAGCGATTTCCCGGGAACACTACCAAATTAAGAGGTTTGGCATTAGCCTATGCCAGTATTGGGGCTTATCAAGAGGCCAAGGACGTATATGAAAGAATTCAGGAGATTAGTCCAACCGAACTTCAGAATGACCTGGATGTTGCGATATTCAATGGCAGAGCCGGGAATGCAAATGAAGCTATTTATAAATTTAAAGAACTTGTGGGTAAAAACCAATTGAAATATCTGCCCATTCGAAGAAATGCGATCATTCAATTTAAAAAAATGCTTGCCAACCGGGATAATTCCTGGAATACGCGAGGCCTGGAAAAGTATTTGCTGATCGCTCCTTCGATGGATCTGCGAATCGAACTTAACTGGAGCAGTTATGATGCCCGCTTCAAACTGAACCTGGTAAAACCGGACCGGAGTTTGCTATTCTGGTCCCATTCCGAAGAAAATGAAATTGATATGACAGATTTTCTTAAGGACGGCATACTTTCTAAGCAATTGAACTTTGTTACTGCTGAAAAAGGAGACTGGCATTTTTATCTGGAAGATGCAAACTCGGTGGTGACCTCAGAGCCTCAATATCTTTTGCTGGATATTTACACTGATTACGGAAGAGATTCAGAAAAAAAACAAAGCTATTTTTTCACTTTAACTCCAGAAATGAATGGGAAAATTCTCACTTCAGTACACATAGATTGATCCGAAATCAAAAGAAGCCGGATCACACCTGTATCACTCCCAGATTAAAGGGTTTTTCGATTGGAGCGTGGTTGGCTGCTTCTATACCCATGGAGATCCATTTCCTGGTGTCCAAAGGATCGATAACTGCATCTGTCCAAATGCGCGCCGCGGCATAGTAGGGGGAGATCTGGTTGTCGTAACGTGCTTTGATCCTATCGAACAATTCTTTTTCCACTTCTTCGGTGATCTCCTTACCTTCTTTTTTAAGGGATGCGGTCTCTATCTGAAGTAATACCTTAGCAGCGCTATTGCCACTCATGACAGCCAGTTCGGCACTTGGCCAGGCCGCTATCAGCTTTGGATCGTACGCTTTTCCACACATGGCATAGTTCCCCGCACCGTACGAATTCCCTATCACAATAGTGAACTTCGGAACGACACTGTTACTTACTGCATTTACCATTTTTGCCCCGTCCTTGATGATGCCGCCATGCTCACTTTTGCTGCCCACCATGAAGCCTGTGACATCCTGCAGGAAGACAAGTGGAATCTTTTTTTGGTTGCAATTGGCAATGAAGCGCGTCGCCTTATCGGCACTATCGCTGTAGATCACACCACCGAACTGCATCTCACCCTTCTTAGTCTTAACCAGTTTGCGTTGGTTGGCGACTATTCCCACGGCCCAGCCATCGATACGTGCGTAACCGGTGAGTATCGTTTTACCATAGCCCTCTTTATATTGTTTGAATTCGGAATCATCAACCAGTCGATTTATGATCTCCAGCATGTCGTACTGATCTGCCCTGGATTTCGGGATTATACCGAAGATCTCTTCAGGGTTCTCCTTCGGCTGGGCAGATGCTTCACGATTGAAACCGGCCTTGTCATAATCTCCAATCTTTGATACGATATTCTTTATAGTATCGAGAGCATCTTTGTCGTCCTTAGCTTTATAATCGGTCACACCGCTGATCTCACAATGTGTTGTTGCACCACCCAGGGTTTCGTTATCGATGGATTCACCGATAGCTGCTTTTACAAGGTAGCTTCCCGCCAGGAAAATACTACCCGTTTTATCCACGATCAGGGCTTCGTCGCTCATTATGGGTAGATAGGCGCCCCCGGCAACGCAGCTTCCCATCACGGCAGCGATCTGGGTAATTCCCATACTGCTCATAACGGCATTATTCCTGAATATCCTTCCGAAGTGCTCCTTATCCGGGAAGATTTCGTCCTGCATGGGTAGGTAAACCCCGGCACTATCCACGAGATAGATGATCGGGAGCCGGTTCTCCATGGCGATCTCCTGGGCCCTGAGATTTTTCTTCCCTGTGATTGGGAACCAGGCACCTGCCTTCACCGTTGCATCATTTGCAACCACGATACATTGCTTACCCTGAACATACCCGATCTTCACCACCACGCCGCCACTGGGGCATCCGCCGTGTTCCTGGTACATTCCGTCGCCGGCAAAGGCGCCAATCTCAATGCGATCGCTCTTATCGTCCAACAGGTAGTCGATGCGTTCTCGAGCCGTCATTTTACCCTTGGCATGGTGTTTCTCAATACGTTTCGCGCCACCCCCGGTCTTTATTTTTGAGAGTCGCTTACGGAGCTCTGAAACAAGTAGTTTATTGTGATCTTCGTTTTTGTTGAAGTTTATATCCATGCCGGCAATTCATTTGCTCAAAAATACGAAAGTGTGAACTTATGCCTACGGTATTCGCGATTAATTAACGATATTTGTCCCTGCTCTCTAATTTCTAACAAAATGATGAATAAGAATACAGTATTGGCCTGGGCCACCTTTATAATGATCGTAGTAGGTGTTGGACTGATCGTCCTGGGTGCATTCCGTTACGAAGAAGTTGCGGGATGGGGATTTGCGGCCGTGGGTATCGGATTCTTCGCGATTGCCTGGGTTTTTAATGCGCTGAAGGGGCGGGTTTAGTGTTGGTGGTTCAGAGTTTATAGTTGAATGTTCTCGGAGTTCTTTGTTGAAATGAATCGGATTGAAACAGGTATAGTTCACGTAATATCTGTATGGGAAAAGTCCGCAAATTTGAAGATCTCGAAATCTGGCAAATAGCCAGGAAAACAAGTAATTTTGTTGAAAGTTTATTCAATTCGACCGGGATTAGTCATAATTCAAGGTTAATGAATCAAATGGAAGGCAGTTCTGGTTCAATTATGGACAACATTGCTGAAGGCTTCGGAAGAGATGGAAACAAAGAATTTCACAATTTTCTCAGTTATGCAAAAGGATCGGCGAATGAGTTAAAATCACAAGCATACAGAGCTTATGATAAAAAACTTATTTCGATTGAACAGTTTCAGAAATTAACTGGACTATGTGATGAATTAATGAATAGGATAGGGGCATTGATGCAATATCTAAGAACATCAGATTTCAAAGGGCAAAAGTTTAAAAAATGATCGTCCTTGATTTCGAACAGCAAACAACGAACAACGAACAACAAACAACAAACAACGAACAACAAACAACAAACTCATTAATAAATGTCCGACGATAAAAAAGTCATTTTCTCTATGTCGGGAGTGTCGAAAACGTACCAGAGTGCGCAGACTCCCGTCCTTAAGAATATCTATTTAAGTTTTTTCTACGGTGCCAAGATCGGTATCCTGGGTCTGAACGGTAGTGGTAAATCCACCTTGCTGAAGATCATCGCAGGTATCGACAAGAACCACCAGGGCGATGTTGTTTTTGCCCCGGGTTATACCGTAGGATATCTCGAGCAGGAACCGCAGCTTGACGAATCCAAAACCGTGATCGAGATCGTAAAAGAAGGCGTCCAGGAAGTGGTGGATGTTCTGGATGAATACAACAAGATCAACGATATGTTCGGACTTCCGGAAGTTTATGAGAATCCGGACAAGATGCAGGAACTCATGGATAAACAGGCGAAGCTTCAGGACAAGATCGATGCCACCAATGCATGGGAACTTGATACTAAACTGGAGATCGCCATGGATGCGCTCAGAACGCCCGAAGGTGACAAACCCATCAGCGTGCTGTCCGGAGGTGAACGCAGACGAGTGGCGCTTTGCAGGCTTCTACTGAAAGAGCCCGATGTACTATTGCTGGATGAGCCTACGAACCACCTGGATGCCGAAAGCGTTCACTGGCTGGAACATCACCTTGCCCAATACAAAGGGACCGTCATTGCCGTAACCCACGACCGTTATTTCCTCGATAATGTTGCAGGCTGGATACTGGAACTGGACAGGGGAGAAGGTATCCCGTGGAAGGGAAATTACTCCTCCTAGCTGGATCAAAAGGC
>JAUIIU010000121.1 GCA_030431695.1 Bacteroidia bacterium
GATCACATCGGGATCGTAGCTGTCGATCATTGAAGCGATCATTTCTGAAACCTGGACGGTGTCGACAGATTTTTCATAAGCATTGAACAGTCGGACATTGTATGTAAGCACCGATAGGTTTTCCCTATATTTCCCCGGATCACCTTCCGAAGAAAACTCCATGAACGGACCGAAATGTATGTAGGCAACAAATAATACCACTGCCGTTACGATGCCTTTCTTCCAACGCTTCAGAAACCAGTAAATAAGGAAAATAATGTTGAGAAGAATCAATGGAGAAACCACCAGGCTGGCCATGGACAGGTTCGGGAAATGTTCCGGTGCCAGGTAAGGTACCACAAAGGAAATAGCCAGTAAAACTACGGCGATCCTGCTGCCCCAAAGCATCATTATGTACAACATCCTAATGTAATGGTTTCGTTTTAGTCTTTGTCTCTGTTCTGAAACAGAAAATCTTTCTCGGCCCTCGTCAGGCTGTCATATCCGCTCTTGCCTATCTTGTCCAGTATGGCGTCCACCTTACGCTGGTGTTCACTTTTATCCATTGATCTCGTACCTGCCGGTTGTCTAGGTGTACGATGAACTTTCTTGAAGGGTTTTTGTTTCCTGGTCTTGAAAAGGTCTGCAAACCAATCCAAGATGTTTTCAAACCACTTCCCGATATCGTTCCCTTTAGCCAACTGGATCGCGTATAAATAGCCAAATATGGCTCCGCCTATATGTGCCAGCATACCTCCGGCATTCTCTCCTGTCGACATACGGATCAGGTCTGCTACTACCAAGAAAACGGCTATTTGCCACAATTTGATATTGAACATGAAGATCCGTAGCTGGGTATTTGGTGTGTAGGTAGCAATGAATACGATAAGTGTCGTTACCGCTCCCGAAGCCCCCAACAGCATTCCTCTGTCGTTCTCAAAAACGGGGAAAACATTATAAGACAGCACATAGAGCAAGCCACCGCTGATCGCACCTAGTAAATATATGGTGAGCAATCGTTTTCCACTGAAAAGGTTCAGGATGATCCGACCGAACATGTACAGGAAGATCATATTGAATAGAATGTGAAAGAGTCCGAAATGCACAAAACTATAGGTGATGAATGCCCAGGGTTGTGTAATGAACTCGACCAAGGAATCTGGCAGTGTGATCCATGAGGTAATGTATTTTATATTGGCCTGCATAAAAAAACTAACCAGTCTGAATGCCAGGAAAAGTATGGCGTTGATGATGATAAGTTTCATCACCATATCGGCAGTTTTATATTTATATGTCAGGGATGTTGCCGCCATGATCAGTAAAGTCGGGTATTGTCGAAGCTATTCTTTTTCCAGTACCAGGCCATGATAAACCCGAAGATCGCTCCCCCGATATGCGCCCAGTGGGCGATGCCCAGTTGTGTACCTGTGATCCCGAAGATAAGGTCCATGGCGATCAGCCCGGGAACAAAATATTTTGCTTTAATCGGGATGGGCAGGAAGATAAGCATCAGTTCGATATTTGGGAACATGATAGCGAATGCCACGAGGATACCATAGATTGCGCCCGAAGCCCCTACCGCCGGAGTATGGAAACTCTGTGCCATACTGGTGATCGAATCCATCGAAACGCTTTCAAGCACCGCTCGACTACCGCCTTCACCCAGGGTGAGATAGTTGGTAAGTTCGGCCTGACTCCAACCTGCCTGTAACAATGCATCCGATACCGAAGTTACATTGTAGTAGTTCACCAAAGTATGGATAATAGCTGCCCCAAACCCGGCCGAAAAATAGAAGAACAGGAATTTAGACCTTCCCCACCGCATTTCCAGGGGAGTACCAAAGGCCCACAACGCGTACATATTGAACAGGATATGCATGAAATTCGCGTGCATGAACATATGCGTGAGCGGTTGCCAGAACTGGAAATTCGGGTTCTCAAAATAGTACAACGAGAATAAGTTGAAGAACAACTCCTCATTCATGAGTGTTCCCGCAAAAAAGATCACGTTGATCACTATCAGTACTTTTACCGTTTCTGAAATTCTTCCCATTTACCCAAATTGTTTATCAAGGTCTGTTACATCCAACGTAATTAATACCGTGCTATTGTCGGGGGAAACCGAAGGTTCCTTACAGGCGAACAAACGGTTAACGATATGTTCGCGTTCGGCTTTATTCAGTGCTGTTCCCGATTTAACGGCCATACTCCTGGCCATGCTCTTGGCCAGCAGGTCGTTAAGGCTGAAACTCGCATCGGGTACCTCATAGTTGATATCCGACACCAACTGTTCGAGCACAGCCTCGGCCTGGCCGTCTTTCAGGCCAACAGGCACTCCTGTGATCGTTATTCTTTCTTCTGAAGGGGTATCAAACTGAAAACCGGTGTTCTCAAGTGGTTCCTTCACCCTCTCCAGAACCTCAATGTCCGGTTTGCTGAATTCAAGTTCGAGGGGAAACAGCAACTG
>JAUIIU010000072.1 GCA_030431695.1 Bacteroidia bacterium
GAGCGTCTGACGACAACTCCCAGGAATTACGCATATCTGAAGATAGCCGAAGGCTGCGACAGGCCTTGTTCCTTCTGCGCCATTCCGCTAATGCGAGGTAAGCATAGGTCTACCCCGATCGAAGACCTGGTCATAGAAGCCGAAAAGCTCGCGGCTAACGGGGTAAAAGAGTTGATCCTGATCGCCCAGGATCTTACCTATTATGGTCTGGACCTGTACAAGAAACGTGAATTGGCGAAATTGCTGAAAGAACTTGTGAAAGTCGAAGGGGTTGAATGGATTCGTTTACACTATGCCTTCCCTACAGGATTTCCTATGGATGTTCTTGATGTAATGCGGGAAGAACCCAAGATCTGCAACTATATCGATATTCCATTGCAGCATATATCCGATCCCATACTGAAATCCATGCGTCGTGGTACAACCAAGGCCAAAACCACCAAACTGTTGCAGGAATTTAGGGAGGCAGTTCCCGAAATGGCCATCCGAACTACCCTGATCGTTGGCTATCCGGGGGAGACCGAGGAAGATTTTCAAACCCTTAAGGAATGGGTGCGTGACACCAGGTTCGAACGCCTGGGTTGTTTTACCTACTCTCACGAAGAAAATACGCATGCCTACAATTTGGAGGATGATGTGCCTGAGGAAATCAAGATGCAACGCGCCAATGAGATCATGGAAGTTCAGAGTCAGATTTCCTGGGAACTCAACCAGCAGAAGATCGGCCAGACCTTTCGTGTGTTGATAGACCGCAAGGAGGGAAATTACTACGTAGGGCGTACAGAGTATGACAGTCCGGACGTGGATAACGAGGTGCTGATCAGCGCTGAAAACGGTTATTTGCGAACCGGCGATTTTTATGATGTAAAGATTCACGCCGCAGAGGATTTTGATTTGTATGGAACAGTAATTACTTAATGTCATTTCGAATGCTGTGAGAAATCTCAACTATTTAATCCTTGTATTCATAGCTATTTCAGCTTGTGAGAATGAAACTTCGGAAGAGATTTCAACTGAACCCAGCCCAGTAACACTAATAGATAATCCGGTTGAGGGGAATAGTTCGCTCCCAAGACTATTCAATGATGGGGAAGAGCTTTATATGTCATGGGTTGAATATCAGGACTCCTTATCCGTACTCAGGTATAGTAAGTTCGAGAAGGGAAATTGGCATGTTTCATCTATAGTTGCCGCCGGCTCAGACTGGTTCGTAAATTGGGCGGATTTCCCTGTTATATCTGCCAACGGTGACCGATTAATTAATACCTATCTACAAAAATCAGACTCGGCAACATATGCCTATGATATAAAGGTTCGGTATTTGATGCCCACAGAACGAGAACATATTGCTTACGGCCCAACGGATATATTCGAAGAAAAATTCTTTAAGCTACACAGCGACACCACCAAAACCGAACATGGCTTCGTCTCTATGGTTCCGTATGGTGAAAAGTCCTTCTTTGTAAGCTGGCTGGACGGTAGGAATACCGCGGGCTCCCATGCAGGGCATGATGCTCATGGCCCGGGTGCAATGACACTCAGAGGGGCTGTGATAGATTCGGTTGGGAAAGTGATCCAGGAAGTTGAACTGGATAGTCGGGTATGTGATTGCTGTCAGACCAGCACCACCATAACTCAAAATGGGCCATTGGTTGCCTATCGGGACCGTTCCGATGAAGAGATCAGGGATATTTCTGTGGTGCGACGCGTAGATGGCGAATGGCTGAAGCCACAATTCGTAGGTAACGACAATTGGAAAATTGCCGGATGTCCTGTAAACGGGCCTTCGGTAGATGCTTTCGAAAACTCGGTTGGACTTGCCTGGTTCACCGCAGTAAAGGAAGAAGGTGAGGTGCAGGTGGTCTTTTCGGATGATAACGGTGCAAACTTCGGGAAGCCGATCCGAGTCGATTCCGGCTTCGCGACAGGTAGAGTGGATATCGTTATGCTGAATGCATCGGAAGCGGCAGTACTCTGGATGGAGCCCCAGGGTGAAGATGAGGTGATCCGTGTTATTAAGGTTAGTTCCGAAGGAAAAAAAGGACAATTGATCACAGTTTCACGTACAAGTCAGGAACGGGCCAGCGGCTTCCCTCAAGTGGAAAGATTCGGAAACAAGCTAATGTTCGCCTGGACGGATGTTTCGGGGGAAACTTCCTCAATTAAAACGGCCGTCCTATCTTTGGACAAACTCTAGTTCTTGAAAAAGCTATTCGTTATTGGAAGAACCTACCCGGAGCCCACAACAACGGCGGCCGGCGGCAGGATGATGCAACTACTGGAATTTTTCAGGAATGAAGATTACGAACTGCATTTCGGAAGTACGGCTTCCCTAACGGAGTATTCGGCGAAGCTCTGTGAATTTTCAATCACAACCCACGAATTACAACTCAACGACCCCTCTTTCGATCAATTACTGAAAGAACTGGATCCAACGATCGTGCTCTTCGATCGTTTTATTTCTGAAGAGCATTTTGGTTGGAGGGTAGCCGAGCAATGTCCGAAGGCGATTCGGATATTGGACACCGAAGACCTGCATTTCCTCCGGGACGCCAGGGAGAAGGCTGTGAAATCCGGGAATTCCGCCGATAAAGCAAACCTCTATACAGATCTCTCCAAACGAGAACTGGCGAGTATCTTTCGTTCCGACCTGTCCCTGATCATTTCCGAATTCGAGATGGAACTTCTTATCCGCACTTTTAATGTACCGGAAGGACTACTTTGTTATTTGCCGATTGCGTTCCCTTCGGAAACAAAGCAAACGTTGCCTGGTTTTGATGAACGAACCAATTTTATCACTATTGGTAATTTTCAGCATGCACCAAACCTGGACGGGATACATTATCTCGCCACTGAGATCTGGCCTTCGATCCGAAGGCAATTGCCTGCGGCCGAATTACATATTTACGGGGCTTACGCACCAAAACAAGTTTCGGAATTACATGATGCGGCCAGTGGATTCATTGTAAAAGGTTGGGCCCCGCATGTTTCCGAAGTAATGAAGAACAGTCGAGTTTGCCTGGCACCACTGCGTTTTGGGGCCGGCCTAAAGGGTAAGATCCTTGATGCACTGCGTTTTGGCACTCCGGTAGTGACCACTGTTATTGGTGCCGAAGGGATTTTCGAAAAGCCGGATCTCGGGATGATAAATGATGATCCTTCTGAATTTATAAATGCTGCGGTTGGCTTGTACACTTCGGAAGAAAAATGGTCAAAAGCACAAAAACACGGAATAGCGATCCTGGACAGCAGATTTCTCTGGTCGAAGGCTGTAATACCTTTCCATGAGAAACTGAACCAAATTCAATCGTCACTCGACTCACACAGGAAGTCGCATTACCTGGGGCAGGTGTTTCAGCATCAAACACTACAGTCGACAAAATATCTCAGCAAATGGATAGAACAAAAGAACAAATTATGAGATGGGTGTTGTTTTCGTTACTACTAGTTGTAGTTATTTCCTGCAAGCGGGAGGTGATTAACGTGAGCAATACCAAATCTGCAGCGATAGAACATTTGGTATTCTTTTCGATGAAGGACGGACTGGCCGAAGGGGACATCAGTAATTTTAAGAATTCGCTCATGTCATTGGCAGAGATCGAAGGAATTATCACTTTGGATATTTCCGAAAAGCAGGATGTCGGTGATCCCAGGGCACTGGATTACGACATTGTGATGTCTGTACAATTCGAAGCGATCTCCTACCTGAATACCTATGCGGAGCATCCCCATCATCTAAAAGTAAAGGAGAGCCTTATGAAGTACCTGGCGGGACCACCGGCTACACTAGACCTGATTCCCGAATAACTAGAACCGATTGGCCAGGTCACTTTCGGCAGCTATAAAACCAAAAGAGGCCCAGTCTGTTCCCGAGACGATCTCCTCGAATACCTGTTTAGCTTTTAAACGATCCCCGTTGTAGAAATACCAGTTTCCTATGGCATATTTCAACGCGCTGCCAGAGGCGGAATCAGCATCACCGGGTTGGTAGATAGAGTCGGCCTCCACTAATCCCTTATACAGCAGGCAAGCCTGGTGGTAGGCATCATTCTCGATGATATCCATATCTTCCGAAATAGGCTCAAGGTATTGATTGGCTGTTTCCTCCCGGCCCATCCGACGGTTGATCATATATATCCAATGCGTGGCCGAAACCACGTTATCCGGGTTTGAGGAAGTTTGCAAACATTTTTTATAGGCGTCCAGGGCTTTTTCCATATCCTGGTTAAGGTAATGCGCGAGTCCGAGGTGATAGTAAATATTGCCGTGCATGGTGCTTACGGGAATGTTCCTCTCATTCGGCATGCCATCCGGTTCGGTTTGGTTTTCCGTTCCTTCAATGAGTTCGGCCGCCCTGGAAAGATCAGCTATGGCCTTGTCGAATTCACGTACAGAGATGTAGCGGTGTCCTCTATGCCTTAGCAGTCTGGATTCGTCGGGGAATCGTTTCATTCCTTCGGAATAGATCCCGATCGCCTCCCTATACTTTCCCTTGTAGGCTGTAAATCGGCCGTACCATATGATATTATCGAGGTTAGTGGAATCCCTTAGATACTCAGCTTTCTTTTCGTCGAATCGCGCGAGTAGTGTTTCTGAAGGCGCAGCACTACGCAGGGTATCTCCAAGCAGGCTGAGTGCTTCGAAGGGATCGGCCGACTTTTTCGTAACTTCGGATGTTTTCGAATTGCAGGCCGCCAGTAACAGGATGGCAAAAATTAGTACAGCGAATCTCATATTTATAGGAATAAAACTTAAAGATAGTGTTTCAGAAAAAAGAACACGGAGCCGCTTCCTGTATTTTTTTTGATAATTTTATTACAACGCAAACTCCAAAAGGATTTTAAAATTTATCATGACAGTTTCAGATAGCGAATTGATCGACCTGCTGAAAGGCAACAAAACACAGCGGAACAATGCGCTGGAGGCCATCTACAGGTCTAACCGGGATCGTGTCTGTGGGTTTGTGATCTCAAACAAAGGCACCGAAACCGAGGCGACCGATCTATTCCAGACGGTCATGGTAACTCTGTACGAGAATGTGAAGAAAGGAACCGTAAAAGAAGATAGCGCCATTTCCAACTTCTTGTTTTCCCTGGCGAAATTCAAATGGTTGAAAGAACTTGGTAGTGATCCTGAAATGACCGATTCTCAAGAGGAGGCGATCCGAACCGGGATAGATCCGCAGCTTATCGGGGAGCCGGAATTCCCGATGAACGAAGACCAACGAGATCAAGCCCGCGAGGTTATGAGTTTGTTGGGTTTCGACTGTAAATACATCCTGATCGAGAGCATCTATCACAATACTCCTATGAATGATATGGCCACCGAAGGAAATTTTATGAACGAACAGATCGTGCAAAATAAGAAGTATATGTGTTTAAAAAAGCTAAGGGACCTTATGATCGCTCGACCGGAGTTGCTGAAAAATAATAAAACCAATGAATGATCCCAGGGAAATAGAGATCGAACGGTACATCAGGGGTGAAATGTCTGCAGATGAGGCCTCGGATTTTGAACAAAGGCTGGAAAAGGACACGGAGCTAAAGGACATGTTTAGATCAACCCTGGCTGCGTATAAGGTGGTAGAGGAAGCAGGTAGACAGGATCTGAAGTACAATATGTGGTCTTATGAGAATACCCCGAAGAAACAAAAGAAATCCGTTAAGTTCGGAAAGCGACAGCTTGTAGCCATAGCTGCTTCCATCGTCATCCTGATCGGTGTCCTGGCAGTACTGAACAGGGGAGGGAGTATGACTATTTCAGAAGTGTATGATACCTATTACGAGCCTTTCGACCCACCTTTCGTGATCAGGGATAATTCCGGTGGGGGCTCCGAAAACTGGAACAAGGCAGTGCAACATTTCTATGCAGGGAACTACGATGAAGCCCTTCGATATTTCGAGATTGCGGAGGACAATATCCACTTTACCGTTGTTGAGTTTTACCAGGGGCTCAGTTACCTGCAAATGGATCATCCGGACTATTCCAATGCGCTCTACTACCTCAATGAAGTTCGATTGGAGCAATCCGAGTACAAGGAACAGGCCAATTGGTATTACGGTCTTACATTGCTAAAGAACAAACAGAAGAATGAAGCCAGGGAGGTGTTCAGGGAGATCGCCCGACAACGCACCTACAACCACCGTAAAGCAAAAGAGATCCTAAAGATCGATATACAGAATTAGTCTTCTATTTTATCTTTTCTGAAAGGACCATTTATATCTTCAGATCAGATCCTGAACTTGTTGTTATTGACGAAGAAAACACTATTAACCAACAGAAGTTTGCCGTTCTCCCAGAAAGACCTGAATAAAACGTCATCCACAAAATAGATGGCGCTTCCTCGTCCAAAACGCATTTCACCGAAGACCAGCGAATTTTCAAGGCCTGCCTTGGCTGCGTCTCCGGAGAAACCTGAAACATTTTCCGCAGCACCCTTGATATAACCAACATTATACCCGCCTTCCAGGAATTTATACGAACTACTGCTTCGCTTTAAGCTGTAGTATGAGTTGTCGTATCCAAAAGCCATGGGATGTGTAGTGTCCAGGCTCACTTTATAGATACTTCCGGTGACGAAATTTGTAACTCTTTCGCGTTCACGCTGGTCGTATGGTGTTAAATTGGTTTCCTTTTCTTCTTCTTCCTCATCCGACTCGTTCCATGAGAGACCAAAACCATCGCTGCCGGCAATACTGTTCAGGGCATTCCCGATGGCGATCAGCTTGCCTCCATTTCTCATCCATGCTTTCAGGTCGTCCAGGGTAGACTCGTTCAGGACTCTTCCATACCATCCGGAGGGAAGAATGAGGACGTCGTAGTTGTCCAGCATACTTACCCTGAAATTGTTGGTATCTATAGAAGTAACAGGGTAGTGAAACTGTTGCTCGAAGAAATGCCAGATAGTTCCATAGCTGAGGGATGAAGTTCCTTCGCCCATAAGAATAGCGATCTTTTGTTTATTGATCAGTTTTATATCCGAAGAACCAAAATCAACACCATTATCGCTGTAACTGGTTGGTGAGGCATAAAGCTGTCGGTTGTGTTTTGTGGCGATTCGGTTAACGATCTTATCGAAATCCGCATTGTTCCTGTTGTCACTTCTTGTGATCACAAGGCTGCCCTTGTCGAACGCCTTACCACCGAAACTTATGTCTTTTTCGGCGAAACGTACGCGAATGTCATTCTGAAGTAATTCCGAAAGAAAGTTTGCATCGTACATACTTCTCCAGTTGGCGATATAACCGGGCGATGACGAACTTTCGGTATTACTGATGTTGTACGTAGGTAGTTCCATCTCTGCAGAAACCCTGGTCGTAGATGCGACGGCTTCCAGGCCATATGCCCTGGGAAGGCTCCAGGCAGTGATGTCGTATGTAAGGGGTTCGTTCAGTTTTGCGTCTGGTTCAAACAGAGCCTTTACCATTTTTCCCTTCGGCTGATCGGTACTTACAACCAATGCTCCATAGGAGTCTATACTGCCATTACCACCCGTGGAGTATTTATAACCGGTTACCGTACCACCATCGGAGAAGCCGTACCTGATCTCGTGTTTCTTGAGGAGTTCAGTAAGTGCGTGGATCTTATCGGCATTACCCTTCAAAACGTAGCTCTTGTATTTCAGGTTGCCATTCTGAAAGAATTTTTTGAACTCTGTGTTCAACTGTAAAGCATTCCCGGAAGACACTTCGACGGTGGAAAGTGCTGTGGTGGTGTGGTGTGCCACCCGATCCACAAGCGTGAGCTCATAGCCTTCGTCCGTTTGGATCCCCAATCCTGCGCGCCCGTGTCCGGCTTGTTCGTAAGTCATCCCGATTGCTCCCATGAACATCGGGTAGGTATCACCGTAGCTAGGGTAGAGCAGGTCGAAACGCTCACGGGTGAAGAATAACCAGCCTTCGCGATCGAAATAGCGGGCGTGATTCTTCCCGATCTTTGCCTGGAAATCGCGCTGCCAGTCGGAGACGATCTCGTGATATGGCTCTGCGGCAGGCGCAAAGTAATAGGGGTCATTGATCCCCTGCTCGTGGAAATCAACATGCACATGTGGCATCCACCGGTTGTAGATCTTTAATCGAGAAGCTGTCTCAACCTGGGTTGCCCAGACCCAGTCGCGGTTGAGGTCGAACAAATAGTGATTCGGCCTGCCACCAGGCCAGGGTTCGTTGTGTTCTACAGCCTCCTGGAGTTTGTTGTAGGGCGTTGCCTTTACTTGGTTGTACCAGTTGGCATACCTGTCTCTTCCGTCTGGGTTGAGACACGGATCGATTATCACCACGGTATTTTGCAGCCAGGCTTGTTTTTTGGTGATGAGTTCATACAAAGTGGTCATGGATGCTTCGGTACTGGATGCTTCGTTACCGTGTACGTTGAAACTTAACCAAACTATGGCGACATCCGGGCTGGCAGTCCCGTTCTCAAGTCCGATATTCTTCAGGTTATCTCTTCTTATCTGGTCTAGCCTGGCCATATTTGCTTCGGAAGTTACCACGGCATAGGTAAGCGGTCTGCGTTCGTTGGTTCTTCCGTATTCGTGAAATTCAACCAGGTTGCTGTTAGCAGCAACGTGTTTGAAGTAATCCACCACCTCGGCATGACGTGAAAATTCGGTACCGACCTCATACCCCAGGAATTCGGCAGGGGATTTGAGTTGGGCGGAAAGTGATATAGTGGCTAAAAAGAAAAAGAGCGCAGTTTTTCGCATTATTGTTGGTTTTATAAAAGAAGGCTAAAGGTAACAGAATTTCCGTTTATGCCGGGTTGGGTTACTTAACTTTTAACAGAGCTTTGAGATGAATGCCTGGGATGCAATATTCCGTTCTTCACGAATTAACGTATTTTTAGAAGATGAGCGCTGAAAAGTGATTATTTTTGACTGAATTTTCCAGCCTATGCCAATTGAAACCATCTCCTATCGAAAGACGGGCTATTTTTCCAAACTGATCTGCGATTATCTGGACCAGGATCCGGAGGTGGAGGAGTTCTACAACCGATTTCCTTCCGAATCGAATTTTGAAGCGCAGATCGCAGAAAAGCAAGGTTTCAGTAGTAATTCAAGAAAACGCCTGGTTCAGCAACTTCAGAAGCAATACGAAGGTGTATCCGTTTCCGAAGCTACCTCAAAGAACATCAAGTCCCTGTCCGACGCAAATACGTTCACGATAACTACCGGGCATCAGCTGAACCTTTTTACCGGTCCGCTTTATTTTCTCTATAAGATCTTCTCGGTGATCAATATCACGGAACGGCTCAATGCGAATCACCCAGACAAGTATTTTGTGCCTGTTTTCTGGATGGCCAGTGAAGACCATGATTTCGACGAGATCAACTATTTCAACTTCAAGGGAAAGAAAATACAGTGGAAACGCGAATCCGGAGGGGCGGTTGGTGAAATGGATACTGAGGGGCTGGACCGTGTTTTCACTCAGTTTACCAAAGAAACCGGAACCGACGAGTTTGGGTTAAGGCTCAAAGAATTGTTTTCAGAAGCATATACCACGAAAAGAACATTGGCCGAAGCAACACGTTACCTGGGCAACGAATTGTTCCGGGAGCATGGCCTAGTGATCGTCGACGGGAATGATCAGGAACTAAAAAAGGCGTTTATACCTTATGCCGAGCTGGAACTTACCGAACAAAGAGGCTATCAAAAAGTAACCGGAACCAGTAACAAACTGAAGGAGAAAGGCTACCAGGAACAGGTAAGCCCAAGGGAAATCAACTTGTTCTACCTTTCGGAGGGTTCGCGTGAACGCATCATCGAACGCGATGGTCTGTATCACGTTAACAATACAAATATAAGTTTAACGCGGGATGAAGTGTTGGGTGAATTGACCTCCCATCCGGAGCGATTTTCGCCAAATGCATTATTGCGGCCGTTATACCAGGAGGTCATACTTCCGAACCTTTGCTATGTTGGAGGTGGTGGAGAGTTGGCTTACTGGCTGCAGTTGCGGGAGTATTTTGAATCGGTTGATATAGCCTTCCCAATTTTATCACTTCGGAATTCGGCTTTGCTTATTTCAGAAAAACAACTTCAAAAGCTTCAAAAGCTAAACGATTCCATCCCCGAACTTTTCCTGCCAACTCTGGAACTCGAAAATACACACACCCATCGTTTATCGGAAATTAATATCGATTTTACACAACAGCGTACCTTCCTGAAAGAGCAGTTCGCATCCCTCTACGAAGTGGCAAAGCAGACGGATGCCTCCTTTTTGGGTGCAGTTGCAGCCCAGGAGAAGAAACAGCTCAACGGGCTCGACAATCTCGAAAAGCGACTACTGAAGGCTCAGCGCAGGAGGTTGAAGGACGAGTTGGAGCGACTTACCGATCTGCAGGAAGAACTATTCCCGGGCGGTCACTTACAGGAGCGTCAGAAGAACTTCTCCGAATTTTACCTGCAAGCAGGTCCGAAATTGATGGAAGTACTAAAAAAAGAGCTGGATCCCTTCGTTAATAAGTTGTCTGTAATTCGGCTTTAATTTTTCTGAAAAGCTTTAGGCAAAAAATATTTTTGACTTACTTTTGCCTATGCACAATACCGTCCTCATCTTAGACTTCGGATCGCAATATACACAGCTGATTGCAAGACGTGTTCGAGAGCTGAATATCTACTGCGAGATCCATCCGTACCACCACATTCCAGAGAATATAGAACCCTATAAGGCAGTGATTTTATCCGGCAGCCCGTACTCGGTGCGCGCCGAGGATGCTCCGCATCCCGACCTTTCAAAAATAAAGGGCCACAAACCCCTGCTGGGGGTTTGTTACGGCGCGCAGTACCTTGCGCATTTCAACGATGGGAATGTGGCCCCGTCAGACATACGCGAATACGGCCGGGCCAAACTCGAGTCCATCTATGATCACTCCGACCTCTTCGCCGGTATCCCGGAAAATACCCAGGTTTGGATGAGTCATAGCGACACCATCGCCGAATTACCTTCAAATGGAGTTCGGCTGGCCAGTACAAAGGACGTCGCAAACGCTGCGTACCGGATCGAAGATGAAGTTACTTACGCCATTCAGTTTCACCCTGAAGTGTACCACACCACCCATGGGAAACAGTTGCTGGAGAATTTCCTGGTTCATATCGCAGGAATAGTACCGGACTGGACCCCGGCTGCCTTTGTAGAGGAAACTGTTGAAATGCTTAAAGAGAAGATCGGCGATGGCAAAGTGATCCTTGGTTTAAGTGGAGGAGTAGACTCCACCGTTGCTGCCGTATTACTGCACAAAGCGATTGGGAAGAACCTGTATTGCATATTTGTCAATAACGGCTTGCTGCGCAAGAATGAGTTTGAGGATGTGCTGGACCAATACGAGCATATGGGCCTCAATGTTAAAGGCGTGGATGCTTCGGCACGCTTCTTGGATGCGTTAGAGGGACTTAGTGATCCGGAAGCCAAACGAAAAGCGATAGGAGGGATGTTCATCGAGGTATTCGATGATGAAGCACACCTGGTGGAAGACGTGGATTGGCTTGCACAGGGAACCATCTACCCGGATGTGATAGAAAGCGTTTCCGTAAACGGTCCGTCCGTTACGATCAAGTCGCATCACAATGTTGGTGGGTTGCCGGATTTTATGAAACTGAAGATAGTGGAACCATTGAGAATGTTGTTCAAGGACGAGGTCAGGCGAGTGGGAGCCGAGATGGGAATTGATAAGAACCTGCTTGGTCGACATCCGTTTCCGGGCCCCGGACTTGCGATCCGCATTTTAGGGGATATAACAGAGGAAAAAGTTCGTATCTTACAGGAAGTGGACCATATATTCATCGACGGATTGCGGAAATGGGATCTTTACGACAAGGTCTGGCAGGCGGGAGCCATGCTCCTCCCGATCCAAAGCGTTGGTGTGATGGGCGATGAAAGAACCTATGAACGAGTGGTAGCACTTCGTGCCGTTGAAAGTACCGATGGAATGACCGCCGATTGGGTAAACCTGCCTTATGAATTTCTGCAGGAAACGAGCAATCACATAATAAACCGTGTGAAAGGCGTTAATAGAGTAGTATATGATATTAGCTCGAAACCCCCGGCGACGATAGAATGGGAATAAAAATGCTATGCGAAAGATCTTAATATTAAATATCTTCATTGTTTGCCTGCTCGGTAATTCTGTTTTAATCGCACAGAACTACAGAACACACGAGGTCCAACCCGGAGAAACCATTTACAGCATCTCGAAAAAGTACAATGTTTCTGAAGAAGCCCTCTATGCACTAAACCCCGATATAAAGAACGGATTACGTTCCAATACCGTACTTATTATTCCTTCGGAAAACAACGCGGCTGTTCAGGAAAAAGTGACCTATAAAAAGCACCGTGTCAAAAGGAAAGAAACCTTGTTTAGTATTGCACAGCAGTATAATATCACTGTGGACGACCTCAAAAAGCACAATAAGGACCTGTATTCTCGTCCGCTGAAGAAGGGTGAACGAATCCAGATCCCGATCATCGAATACGTAGCTATTGAAAATGGGGATACATCGGTCACAACTGTGGAAACCGGTACGAATAGCCAGGGAAAGCACACCGTTAAGCCGAAGGAGACCAAATACGGGATCGCCCGAAAGTATGGAATCACCATAGCGGAGCTCGAAACGCTCAACCCGCTGATAGGAGAAAACCTTCAGATAGGAACTGTGCTGAATGTACCCGAGAACACCGTAGTCGATTCTGCCACCATCGAGGATGAGAATTATGAGTTCTATGAAGTTTTGCCTAAAGAAGGGTTTTTCAGACTTAAAGTTAAACTCGGACTCACACAGGAGGAGATCATTGCCCTGAATCCATACGCTAAAGACGGTCTGAAGGAAGGAATGATACTTAAGATTCCGAAGGAAGATCCTTCCGAAGTGATTACAAAAACAAGGATCATTAACCTCGAGGACGGTATTACAAACTTCAAAAAGAAGAAGATAGCAGTAATGCTACCTTTCCAGCTGAGTAAAACAGACCGAGACTCATTAAAGAACAATGCGGACCTCATACGCGAGAACGGTGCGTTGCGTGTTGCCCTGGATTTTTACAGTGGTGTTCTCATGGCTGCCGAATTTGCCAGGGATAAAGGAATTTCTGTGGAGATCGACGTTTACGATACCGAAGGAAGGGCAGACAAGGTTAGTGATATTGTTGCTAGAAACGATTTCAGCCAGGTGGATGCCGTTATTGGCCCTTTGCTGCGGAACAATGTGGAACGGGCTGCATCC
>JAUIIU010000073.1 GCA_030431695.1 Bacteroidia bacterium
CCTGTAGTATACTAAGTTCATCATCCCCGAATGGATATGTTTCAAGCTGTTCTAAAAGTCTTTCTCGCAGCCGACGTACTTTAACGATGAATCCGTTATCAGATTCCTGCTGATGTATTATTTCGGTAGGCTGAAGATATACCTGCCTGTAAACATCCCTGTTATGAAGATATTTTGCATAGTCGAACTGACCCGGATTCAACAGTCCGGGAATTTTTTCCGGATGGGCAAAAGTTAGAAGTTGGTCTCCCGGTTCCAGGGTAGGACCGGCTTTTTGCTTCCAAAGATAAATTAAAAGTATTCCGTGAGTTGAGGTGTTATTAACAGCGCGGACATGAACCAGGAAACGCTGATAACGGACAGTTGATTTCAAACCGGATTGTACCTCCAGTTTCATTACTACAGCGGTTTCAGATGGAAGCTCGTGGAGATAATGGGAGGGTTGATATTCGGGTGAACGAAGCTGATGATTAATGGCTCCCAGGCAAAGAAAGCAAAGGTATGTGGCGAGTCCAAAGTGAGTGTTTTGAAACAGCTGTCTTTTGGACCTTCTCCAAAGGACGAATAGCCCCGTTATCGCTATTGAGAATAATATAAGCCAGGTCTCGAATTGAAACCAATTGGAGGCCAGTATCCCAAAGACCAGGAATACCGAAAAACGAACTATTGGGAAATCAAAAAACCGCATACCGATGATCACAGATCTACCGGGGAGCGGTTCTAAATCAAATGTAAGTTAAATGATACGCCGGACTTCTACAAATGCATTGTTCCAGTAGCTTTCACTCAGGGAGGAGATTATAACCCCCCTTGAAGTTGTGGAATGAATGAATTTAATATTGCCGCGACTGCTCTCAACCACAAGTCCCACATGATTGATCACCCGCCTGTTCTTGTTGGTTTGAAAGAATAAAAGATCCCCTTGTGATACTTGTCCGAGTTGAATTCGTTTCCCCTTTTTAGCCATGTCCCGGGAGATCCTTGGGAGAGAAATATCCTGTTCCAGGAAGGAAACGTATACCAGGCCGGAGCAATCCATGCCATTCCTGCTGGTTCCGCCGAACTTGTATTTCGTGCCTACAAATCCTTTGGCGTGAGATACGATCATATCAGCCTTTTTGGCCGGACTCGAGCTTCGGCTCGATTTAATTACGGTCTTATTGGAAGTTTGCCGGGAAGAACCACAGGATACCAGGAACCCTGCCAGCAGGCAAAGAAGTAGAATTCGTTTCATGTGAGATTTGGTTTGAATAAAAATAGTAAAAAAATTCTTACGACAACCAAATCCCTGAATTTCAACCGGAGCCGAGTTTCGAAACTATGCTTCGGGGACAAGTTCTGAATAGATGCAAGAGGCAGTTTTTGCACTGGCTCCCTTACCACCCAGGGCCTGCTCAAGATCGTAGTAATCCAGGAACAGCGTTGCTCTTTTGTAGGGATCCAGGATGATATTTAACTCATCAGCAAGCCGAGACTTATTGAAATCAGTTTGGATCAGTTCGCTTACAACCGGTTTATCGAGGATGAGGTTCACCAGCGATATGTATTTCAGCTTGATCACTCGTTTGGCGATCTCGTACGAGATCCTGCTCCCGGTATAACATACTACCTGAGGGATTTTGAACAAGGCAGTTTCGAGTGTGGCCGTTCCGGAGGTCACCAGGGCAGCGAATGAAATACTCAGAAGGTCGTAGGTTTTATTCATCAGAAGATGTACCCTGTCGTTCTTAATGAACTGATCGTAAAAGGCGGCATCTACGCCCGGAGCCCCGGCGATCACGAATTGGTAGCCTTCAAATTCATCAACCAAAGATAGCATCACTTTCAGCATTTTGGAGATCTCTTGCTTCCTGCTACCCGGTAGCAGGGCAATTATCGGACGACTGTCGAAACCGTGTTCCTGCTGAAATTTCTCCGGATCCACCTGCTTCCTGTCGTAGATCGCATCGATAAGGGGGTGGCCCACAAAATCAACCGGCATACCGTGTTTTTTCTCGTAAAAGTCCTTTTCAAAAGGCAGGATCACGTACATTTTGTCGATATCTCTTTTGATACTTTTAATACGCCCCTCTTTCCAGGCCCATATCTGTGGTGAGATGTAATAATGTGTTCTGAATCCCCTTCTCCTGGCCCATTTCGCGATCCGAAGGTTGAATCCCGGATAGTCAATAAAGACAATGACATCCGGCTGGAAGGAGCGTATATCTTTTTTACAAAAGGATATATTCCGAAGTATGGTAAAAAGGTTCAGCAGTACTTCTATGAAACCCATAAACGCCAATTCGCGATAGTGCTTAACCAGTTCTCCACCGGCAGCCTCCATCAGGTCACCACCCCACACACGGAAATCACCATCCGGATCCTTCTTGCGAAGTTCCCTGATCAGGTTGGAACCGTGAAGGTCTCCCGATGCCTCTCCGGCGATGATGTAATACTTCATTTAGATAAAATATATGATATACGCGGTTATTGCTGTCAAAAATGTTGCCAACAATACCCCACGGGCGCGATAATCCCTGTTGATCCTCAGAAAACCGAAGAACGCAGCCAGGTTTGGTAAAGCTCCCAGGGTAATGATCATCCACAGGTTGCCGGTACCTTTATAGAATAAATACGTATTCTCAAAGCTCATGTCTTTCATCTTCGATATGATAAACAGGCAGATCACGATACCGATCAGGTTGAAGATGATGCCTGTAACAAAACCGATCCCAATTTCTTTTTTCATCACAACTCCCACGAATTAATGTCCTTGATCGCATGATGGGCGGTAAGGTCGAACTGCACCGGTACCACCGAAACGTAGCCGTTCTTCAATGCCCATTCATCCGTATCTTCGCCTTTGTCCTCATTCACGAATTCCCCGGTAAGCCAATAGTACTCCCTGCCCAGCGGATTCACCCGCTTGTCGAAGTTCTCTATCCAGTGCGCATTTGCCTGTCTGCAGACCTTTATCCCTTTGATCTTCTCTTCAGGTAATTTCGGGAAGTTCACATTCAGTACAACACCATGCGGCATACTGTTCTCCAGACATTGTGATGCAATTTGCCTCACAAATTTTCGTACCGGTTTGAAATCTGCTTCCAGGGAATAGTCCAGTAAGGAAAACCCGATCGACGGGATGCCTTGAGTTCCGGCTTCTACTGCTGCACTCATAGTTCCGCTGTAAATTACGTTGATAGACGAATTACTGCCGTGGTTGATACCACTCACGCAAAGGTCTGGTTTTCGTTTCAGGATCTCGTTAACCGCCAGTTTTACACAGTCGGCCGGCGTCCCGCTACAACTGAATTCGGTTTGAGGAGCCGATCTGTCAATAGTTACCCTGTCCACATATAAAGTGTCGTTCACCGTAATTGCATGCCCCATTCCACTTTGGGGAGAGTCGGGTGCCACAACAAAAACGTCACCCAGTTCGTTCATTACTTCTATAAGAGTGCGTATTCCCGGGGCGGTGATGCCGTCGTCGTTGGTTACCAGGATAAGCGGTCTTTTTTCGGCCATTAACTATATTTTACCTTGCTAAAATACGCATTTTATGACCGCTGAGGCAATTAGTTGGTTTAACAAAAAATTAGTATCATTACGAGGCCTTGGCACGGTTTTTTATATATTTTAGAAGACTGAAAATGACGATAGCTATGCGATTAATGAAAAAGAATTTGAAAGTATTATTTCTAGCCGTGTTTGTAGCGGCTGCTTCCTGTAGTTTTACAACCAAAGAATTTGACGATAATCCGGATAAGGATAAACTTCTAATAGACCTTACAACCTATGTTCTGCAGCGATACCATTACGATCCCGCAGATATGGACGATGCCTTTTCGGCTGAAGTATACGACGACTTCATCGAGGCCATGGACCCGATTAAAAGGTATTTCCTTGCGTCCGATATCGAAGACTTCAGTAAATACAAACTGGAGATAGATGACCAGATTCGAGACAAGGACCTTACCTTTTTTAACCTGGTGTACGACCGCTACATGCTACGACTTGCCCAGGCGCGGAAGAGGTATGCGGAAGTTCTGGACACTCCTTTTGATTACAGCATGGATGAAACAATCAATGTAGATTACGACAACCTTGAATATGCGTCCAGCGATAGGGAATTGAAAAAACGATGGAGATCGCAACTCAAATTCTCTACCATATCATCATACTATGACGCGATCGAAGATGAAGAATCAAAAGTAAAGAATGAAGAGGGCTACACTGCTAAGGCCCCGGCCGAGTTGGAAGAGAAATCTCGTACTCAGACCAGGACATCCCTGGAAGAGTATTTTGATTTCACCGACGACCTTGAACGAAAGGATTACTTTGCGATCTTCCTCACCACGGTTGTGGAAGGTTTCGATCCGCATACCAATTACTACGCCCCACCAGACAGGGATCGATTCGATATGCGAATGAGCGGTAAGCTGGAAGGGATCGGTGCTCGGCTTCAGAAGAAAAACGACTATATCAACGTGGTGGAGATCATCAGTGGAGGCCCTGCCTGGAGAGGAGAACACATTGAAGTGGGTGATATTATCATGAAAGTACGGCAGGAAGATGAAGAGGAGGCAGTGAGCGTTGTTGGAATGCGTATCGATGACGCGGTAAAACTCATCAAAGGGCCTGAAGGAACCCGGGTGACTCTTACCGTGAAACGAGTGGACGGTACCATAGAAGAAGAAACGATAACAAGAGATGTGGTGGAACTTGAAGAGCAGTATGCCAAATCCACCGTAATCGAAAAAGAGAACAAGAAATTCGGGTTGATCAATCTTCCGGGCTTCTACTTCGATATGAGCGATTATAATAAACGAAATGCCGCTACTGATGTAAAAGAGGAGATCGAACGCCTGAAATCGGAGGGCATGGAAGGACTGGTCCTCGACCTTAGAGACAATGGTGGAGGTTCCCTCAGAACTGCCGTGGATATTGCCGGCCTCTTTATTAAGGACGGTCCTGTGGTGCAAGTGGCTTCTACCGGTAAGAATAAAGAAGTATTGAGCGACAGGGACGATGAGATCCTTTGGGACGGACCGCTGGTGATTTTGGTGAATGAACTATCCGCTTCGGCCTCCGAGATCCTGGCTGCGGCCATGCAGGATTACAAGCGTGCCATAATCATAGGTAGTAAGCAAACCTATGGGAAAGGAACAGTTCAGAACCTGATCGATCTTAACCAGTGGCTACGCCAGAACGACCTTGGAGATATGGGTGCGCTGAAGATCACTACCCAGAAGTTCTATCGAGTCAACGGCGGGTCTACACAACTTGAAGGAGTAAAGAGCGACGTGGTCATGCCGGATCGATACAGCTATATTGAAGTTGGAGAACGCGATTACGACAATCCATTGCCTTACGACAAGATCGAACCTGCAAAATACGAGACCTGGGAGGGCTATATCGACTACGAAGAGACCATAAACCGCAGTAAGGAACGTATGGCGAAAAGTGAGCAGCTTGCCCTGATCGAGCAGAACGCACGATGGATCAAGGAAAAGCGGGATGAGATGATCGTGGACCTCAATTTCGATAAATACAAGGCAGAGATCGAGAAACGCAAGATGGAGACCGAAAAGTTCGACGCCATTGATGAGTACGACAACAAACTGAGCTATCGCTCACTTCCTTGGGAAGTTGAATTGATGAAACAGGACACCACACTTCGGGAGAAGCGCAAGCGTTGGCATAAGAATCTCAGCCACGATATTTATGTGGAAGAGGCTATCAACGTGCTGGAAGACCTGAAAACGAACAACATCAAATCCGGCAAGTTCGCGAAGATTAAAAATTAGGGTTGGGTCCTATCTGAAAAAGGATTTGACTAAATTTACGATGTGAAAAGCACATCGACCTCATTAACGAAATTAGCGCTCCGAAAGTTTCGAAAGAACTTTTGGGGCGTTTTTAGTTTCAGTTTCCTGGTGATTTGTGTGCTCATGGCCATATTTGCTTACGCCCTGGCGCCGGATAACAGCAGGAACGCCAACCAGATGCACCTTTCCATACATTCCAAACAACCGGGGTTCCGGGTTCAGATGCTGACAATCCCAAATGAATCTGTGGAAGAAAGTGGTTTTGCTGAATTTTTCTTCGGAAAGAAGAACGCAGACACCGAAATTCCCCTCAGTTCGTACGAAGTGACCACCACCGGAATTTCTATCGCCGAATACACCTCCGATGGAACTTCAGGACTGCGGAAAGAGTATGGTTTGGAACAATTTCCGAAAGTATCATCATCCGAAGAGATCCCCCCATCATATATTTCAGAAAAGAAATTCATCCTTGGTACAGATAAATACGGCAGGGACTTACTTAGTCGTATGCTCATCGGAATA
This sequence comes from Bacteroidia bacterium, assembly GCA_030431695.1. Classification (GTDB taxonomy): domain Bacteria; phylum Bacteroidota; class Bacteroidia; order Flavobacteriales; family Flavobacteriaceae; genus Pukyongia. The sequence goes on from JAUIIU010000073.1 coordinate 6,330, forward strand.
CGGATTTCGCTCGCGATCGGCTTCGTGGCTGTTTTCATTTCCCTTGTCATCGGCATTACCCTGGGTGCCGTTGCGGGATATTTCGGTGGTAAGGTCGACGCTGCCATTATGTGGCTGATCAATGTTACCTGGTCGATTCCAACGCTACTACTGGTAATAGCCATCACACTTGCCCTTGGAAAAGGTTTCTGGCAGGTGTTCATAGCAGTCGGACTAACCATGTGGGTCGAAGTGGCGAGGGTGGTACGCGGGCAGGTGATGAGTGTAAAGCAGATGCAGTATGTTACAGCCGCAAGAGCGCTGGGCTATACCGACTTCAGAATAATACTTAAGCACATTCTCCCAAATGCCCTGGCACCGGTCATCATTATTTCTGCAGCGAATTTTGCCAGTGCTATCCTGATCGAAAGCGGCCTGAGTTTCCTTGGGATAGGTGCCCAGCCACCCATGCCCAGCTGGGGAGGGATCATTAAGGACCACTATTCCTATATTATCCTTGGGAAGCCTTACCTCGCGATCATTCCGGGGATCGCCATCATGAGTTTGGTGACCGCCTTTATGTTAATCGGAAATGCCCTCCGGGATGCGTTGGATGTTAAAACTTAACCTTAATTATGAACCGTAGATACATTTACCCATTACTACTTCTACTAGTTGTCGTTGGCTTGTTTTATGCCGAAAAGTATATCGATAAGGAAAAGGAAGATTACCCTTCACCGGTTGTGGATATGGTCGCAGAATCCGACTTCGACGATCGCTTCCTCCCTAATTCGACAACCGGCAAGATCGTTCGGCATACCTACTTCACACTTTCCTATTCCGAAAAACACGAGCAGGCCGAGTGGGTGGCGTACGAATTGAGAGATGAGCAACTAACAAAGAATGAATTCGAACGGCCGTATTTTGTTCAGGACAGGAAGATCAGTAGTGGTTCGGCCGATTGGCGTAATTATAAGAACTCCGGCTACGACCGGGGGCATCTTTGTCCGGCAGGAGACCGTCGCTTCGATTATGAGGCCTATCACGAGACCTTTCTTACCAGTAATATCAGCCCCATGGACCATGAATTCAATGCCGGAATCTGGAACAGGCTGGAACAGAAAGTGCGCTACTGGACGAGCAGGAGGGAAGCTTTGTACGTAATTACCGGAGGAATACTGGAAAACGGACTCGAAAGCATAGGTGATGAGGAAGTTTCAGTTCCGAAGGAATTCTTCAAGATAGTGGTTGACAGGACAGGAGACGATTTCAAAGCGATCGCCTTTTTAATTCCGAATGAAGGCTCCTCAAGATCATTCTACGATTATGCCGTGAGTATTGACAAAATAGAAGAGAAGACGGGTCTCGACTTTCTTAGGGGATTGGATAACAGGCTGGAAGGTAGGATCGAGTCGCAATTGGATCTTAAGGAATGGGGGAAAGAGTAGATCAGGCGTAATGCGAATTTGACGCATCCAGACGTACCAGGATGAACAAGAGGATCGTAAACCCCCAGAGCCCTGAGCCGCCGTAGCTGAAAAAAGGCAGTGGAATTCCCACAGTAGGCAATAAACCGGTCACCATCCCGATATTCACGAAGAAATGTACGAAAAGTATAGCCCCAACACTATATCCATACACCCGGCTGAACTGACTCTTCTGCCGCTCGGCGAGTTGTAGAACACGAATGATCAGTGCCACAAATAGGGTCACAACCACCATGCTTCCCAGAAATCCCCATTCTTCTCCCACCGTACTGAAGATATAATCGGTTTGCTGCTCAGGGACAAAATTTCCTTTGGTCTGCGTTCCCTGAGTCCAGCCTTTACCTGTCCATCCACCGCTACCAATGGCGATCTCACTTTGGTTGGTGTTATACCCTATACCTTTGGCGTCGGTCTCTTTGCCGAGGACAATATTGAAACGATCCCGATGTCGTTGCTCGAAAACATTATTGAAAATGTAGTTTACAGAAAAAACAAAACCAATGCAGAGCAACGCGGCCATGGCGTAGTTCAGTAATTTCGTTTTCTTATTGCGTTTTCGGTTCCTCACATATATCAATGTAGATACCAGGACTATTCCAACCGAAACCCAAACCACCCCGAAAGCTAATGTTGAAATGAATAAGGCGGCGAGAAAAAAACCAAGCAGCAGATATACGAAGTGGAGACCTTCCCTGTACATGGGAAAAACAAATGCTGCATAAACCAAAGCGCTCCCCGGATCCGGTTGTGGAATGATAAATAAGGCCGGCAGCGCGATAATTAAAAAGGCTTGCAGTTGATGTTTGAAATCCCTGATGTTGGTCTGCATATCCCCGATATATTTTCCCAGGGCCAGGGCCGTTGCCGCTTTAGCAAATTCACTGGGTTGTATACTGAAACCTCCCAGCACGTACCAGGATGTCGCACCGTTGATATTCTTTCCGAATATGAACAAACCTAGCAGGGAGGCGAGCGAAACCAGGTAAATGATACTCGAGAAGCGTTCGTAGAATTTAGCCTCTATGGCCAGGATGAAGATGATCAGGACGATGCTCAGGCAGATCCATACCAATTGCTTGAAATAAATCTGGCTGAAATCGAAAAAACCGGTGGCGGAATCATCAAAAGAGGCAGAATAGATGTTTATCCACCCTATCCCCACAAGTGCGAAGTACAGGAAAATCGTGATCCAGTCCAGCTTTATAAATCCTCTGCCAACTGCCATTACTGGTTGATTCTAAATGGTTCGCCGCTGTACGGTTTCGCGTATTCTTCTTCCAGGCTGCCATTCAGAATGAACTTCTCCAGGTCGGTCCTGCTGATCTCACCTTTAATGTATTTTTCGATCATCAGGCTGGCGATACGCCCTGCCCAACGGCTACCCCAGTAACCGTTTTCGACGAAAACGGCTATTGCGATCTTCGGGTCATCCTTGGGTGCGAAGGCAATGAAGACGGAGTGATCCGTTAGTTGAACACGTTTTCCGTCTACACGAGTATAATTTTCGGCTGTTCCTGTCTTCCCACAGATCTCGATACCCGGAACCTTAAGATGAGAAGCCGTTCCGTAGTTGTATACATCGTATAACCCTTCAACCACAGGCTCAAAATGTTCAGGGTCTATGGTGGTGTGGAATTTCTTTTTAAAATCCGTCGGGATCGTATCCCCACCACTGATATTCTTAATGATATGTGGTTTGTAATACCAGCCTCTGTTAGCGATAGCAGCAGTAAAATTCACCATCTGCATAGGTGTCAGCAGTACTTCTCCCTGCCCTATGGCATTGGAAATGGTAGCCGATGCAAACCATTTGTAGGTGGGATATTGGTAAATTGCGTTATAGGTAACGGAGCTGGGTATTTTGCCTGGTCGGCCGCTTGGAAGGTCATATCCCATATAGTCCCCAAGTCCGAAACTCAGCAGATGTTCCCTCCAATGATCGATACCCTCCTGAGGTGTTGAGTATTTTTCTATAGTTCGTTTGTATACGGTACAGAAATAGGCGTTGCAGGAATTGGCAATGCCACCCTGCATGGCCAGTGGACTTCTATGTGAGTGACAACGTAGTACCCTGTTTCTCCCGTATCGGAACCCACCATTACAATAGATGGTTTCCTCCGTGTCTATCACTCCTTCCTGCAAACCTATCAGTGCCGTAAGTGCCTTAAATGGAGATCCCGGGGGATATTCTCCCTGCAGTACCCTGTCGAAAAGGGGTTTGGAAATGGTATCGTACCACAGTTTGGTAAAATTCTTCGACCGTTCACGGCCAACCAGAAGGGCGGGGTCGTAATTCGGGGCTGCCACCAGCGCAAGGATCTCCCCGGTGGCCGGTTCGAGTGCAACAATCCCACCACGCTTGTTCACCATCAGTTTTTCCCCATAGGATTGTAATGCCGCATCGATAGTAAGGGTGATATCCTTCCCGCGCTCCGGCAGGGTGTCGTATATACCATTCTTGTACGGGCCTATCTCACGATTGAACCTGTCCTTCTGAATGTATTTCACTCCCTTCACTCCCCTCAGGATGTCCTCGTACTGCATTTCGATTCCCTGCTTTCCCAGGAGGTCTCCCATTTGGTAATAAGGATTCTGCTTGATGATCTTGTTATCGGCTTCAGCAATATAGCCCAGCACATTTGCCGAGTGATTGATCTGGTAATCTCTTAAGGATCTTTTCTGAATATAGAAGCCTTTGTACTTTCTCATCTTTTCCGAAAGTGACGCGTATTCAGCCTTGGTAAGTTGAGGGATAACAACAGAAGGTAGCCTGGGAGAGTAGGCAGTGGCTTTTTCAAGACGTATCCGAAGATCCTCCACCGTCATTTTCAGTAGTCCGCTCAACTCAACTTCATCAAAAGGTTCTACATCCCTTGGAATTACCATCACATCATAGGACGGCTGATTGCTCACCAGTAGCTCTCCGTTACGGTCAAATATATATCCTCGCTGAGGATAGTTATACTGGATCTTGATGGCATTATTTTCAGATAATTTCTGAAACGAGGTGTCGTACACTTGCAGATAGAATAGCCTTCCGGCGAACACCACGCCAGTGATCAGTACCAGTACGAGCAATAGTAATTTTCTCATCAATTCCTTCGGCTAAACAACAATATGGTGCAGAAGATCAGAACCACACTGAATATCCCTGAAAATAACGTTGATCTTAGTATCAGAAGTATATGGTTAAAGTTAAAAATTTCCAGTGAGAAAAGAATAAGATGATGCGTGAAAACCATCAGGGAGATATAGGTCAGGCGTTCCCCGATGACCGATTTGCTGATCTTCACCATATTGTACTCATAACTCACCCCGAATGAGATCTTCAGAAATGCCGGCCGCACATAAGCGATGAAGGCCGACGCGGCTGCGTGTACACCACCCGAGTCTCCGAAAATATCGATACCCAGGCCCAACAGAAACGCCAGGAGGATCAGCAGAGATTTATTGGCGCTGAACGGAAACACGATGATGAACAAAATATATACATACGGATTCACATAGCCGAACAGGTTGATATGATTCAGCAAGATCACCTGCACAAGTAACAGTACCAGGAAGCGAATGGTGTTAATCAATATTTCATTATTCCACATCTTCCAGGGCGTTTTCCAGTTTCTTGATCTCGGCTGCGGCCTTATTCTCTATAACATAAACATGTGCGATCTTCGTCATGTCATTGAACAGGGCGATAGACAATTCGTAATAATCTTCATTGGCTGCCAGTTTAAAGTCTTCAATGGAACCAATTAGGATGCCTTCAGGAAAAATCGTCGATTTTCCATCGGTGACGATGGTATCACCCTTCTGAACCGAAACCTGCCTCGGAATATCGATCAGCGTGGCAAGGTAAGGGCTGCCGGTTTCCCAGATCAGCGTTCCGAAGTGATTTGTGTTCTTGAGTTTGGCATTGATCTGGCTGTTCGTATTAAGCACCGATTGCACCGTGGCGTAATTCGCCGATACGCTATTGACAATTCCTACCACACCTTTGGAGGATACCACCCCCATATCTATGGCAAGACTGTCGTTCGTACCTCTGTCTATAGTGAGACTGTTCTTAGACCTTGAGAAGGAGTTATTGATCACCCTGGCCTGAACGTAACTGTAATTTGGCAGCAGATTGCTGCTGTCTGCGGGAATGTTATTTCTGCTGAAGTTTCGGTTGGACAATAATTCGCGCAGCCTGTTGTTTTCCTCGACCAACAGCGTGTTTTGAGTTTTCAGGTTGAAATAATCCTGGACATTCTGTTTGATGGAATATATTCCCCCGGAAAAGAAATTCGCCGAAGTGGCAACTTTGTTCCGATGGAAGGAATGAGAATTAACCGTAAGAAACAGGGAGATCAGGAATAGCAGCAGGAACAACAGGGAATTTTTATTCCTTATGAAGAAAAAAATTATCTGTCGCATGTTCTTTTATTCCTATTTGATCAATACACTTTTGTACTTGTTGAGGTTTTTAAGGCAAATTCCGGTTCCCCGCACTACCGCTCGCAATGGGTCTTCCGCTATATAGACCGGCAGATCGGTCTTTTGCGATAGTCGTTTGTCCAATCCTCTCAACATCGATCCTCCACCCGCAAGGTAAATCCCGGTATTGTATATGTCGGCCGCCAGTTCGGGAGGGGTTTGCGATAAGGTTTCCATTACCGCGTCCTCAATTCGCAGGATCGACTTGTCCAATGCCTTCGCTATCTCCCTGTAAGAGGTCTGAACCTGTTTCGGCTTTCCGGTTAGCAGGTCTCTACCCTGTACTGCCAGATCTTCCGGTGGAAGTTCCAGGTCCTCGGTGGCAGCCCCTATCTGGATCTTTATCTTTTCAGCCGTGCGCTCACCCACATAAAGATTGTGCTGGGTGCGCATGTAATAGATGATATCGTTGGTAAATACGTCTCCCGCGATCTTAACCGATTTGTCACAGACGATTCCTCCAAGGGCGATTACGGCGATTTCCGTGGTTCCTCCTCCGATATCCACCACCATATTACCTTTCGGCTGCATGATGTCCACACCAATACCAATTGCTGCGGCCATAGGTTCGTGGATAAGGTATACTTCCTTTCCGTTCACACGTTCGGCACTTTCCTTTACCGCGCGCATCTCTACTTCAGTAATACCACTGGGGATGCAGATCACCATTCTCAATGATGGAGTGATCCACTTTTTCTTAAGTGCCGGGATATCCTTTATGAACATACTGATCATCTTCTCACTTGCGTCGAAGTCGGCGATAACACCATCCTTCAGCGGGCGGATCGTTTTTATGTTTTCATGTGTTTTTTCGTGCATTTGCATGGCCTTATTGCCCACGGCAATGGTCTCCCCAGAGCGTCG
>JAUIIU010000074.1 GCA_030431695.1 Bacteroidia bacterium
GCGATTCACTATGCTCATCAACAAGGCGTGGTGCATCGCGACATCAAGCCAGCCAACATCTTGATCGATCGGGACGGCTCACTCTGGGTCGCGGATTTTGGATTGGCGAAACCTTCCTTCTTTTTCTGGGTTTTGGTGTTCAGAATCTCTCCAACCAGTTCGTGATTCGTGTTGACCACCAGGTTGTACATCTCCGGCATAGCACCCATCCCAAACATACCACCACCGGTTTGTTGCATTTCTTTCATACGTCGCATGAATTCCGGTTCGGTTATGATGAACGGACTCGCATCACTGTCCATGGCTTCCAGTTTCACAGAGAACTTTTCGGCAGGTATGATCTCGGTGAGCATGATTTGTAATTTCTCCGATTCTTCTTCGGAAAGTTTCGAAATGGCTTCGTCTTCCTTTTTAATCAGCGAATCGATCGCATCACTGTCCACGCGCACAAAGGAGGTATTCTCATTTTTACTTTCCAGCTTCTGAAGTAAGTGAGAAACGATGGGAGAATTCAGAAGTAACACTTCATATCCTTTATCCTTTGCAGCTTCGATATAACTGTGCTGAGCTTCTTCGTCGGATGCATAAAGGATCACCAATTTGTCATCCTTGTCGGTTTGAAGGTCCTTTATTTTCTCTTTCAGTTCTTCAAAAGTGAAATAGGATCCATCCACGGTCGGATAGAGCGCAAAATCCTGTGCCTTGTCGAAGAATTTATCTTCGGTAAGCATTCCGTATTCAATCACGATCTTGATATCGTTCCACTTGGCTTCGAAATCTTCCCTGTCGTCGTTGAACAGGCTCTTCAGTTTGTCGGCTACCTTCCTGGTGATATAGCTGGAGATCTTTTTCACTGCCCCGTCTGCCTGCAGATAACTTCGGGAAACATTTAGAGGGATGTCCGGGCTGTCGATCACTCCTCGCAGCATAGTGAGGAATTCAGGTACGATCCCTTCCACATTGTCGGTCACGAACACCTGGTTCTGATACAGCTGGATTCGATCCTTCTGAATGTTGAGGTCGTTCGTAAGTTTGGGGAAGTAAAGGATACCGGTGAGGTTGAACGGATAGTCCACATTCAGGTGAATGTTGAAAAGCGGTTCCTCGAACTGCATGGGGTATAATTCCCTGTAGAATTTCTTGTAATCCTCCTGTTCGAGGTCGCTGGGTTGTTTGGTCCATGCCGGGTTGGGATTGTTTATAATATCGTCAACTTCCTGTGTGGGAGCAGGGTCATCCTCTTTAGCATCTTCCGGCTTTGGAAGTGTCTCGGTTCGGGTTCCGAATTTGATCGGGATAGGCATGAACTTATTGTACTTCACGAGCAGCTCACGAATTCGAGCGTCTTCCAGGAATTCGGTGTCATCATCCGAAATATGCAGAATGATCTCCGTACCACGGTCCTTCTTATCGGCCTTGTCCAAGGTATAATTAGGCGAACCATCGCAGGTCCAGTGTGCCGCAGGCTCATCCTTGTAGCTCTTGGTAATGATCTCTACTTTATTGGCAACCATGAAGGAAGAGTAGAAGCCCAGTCCGAAGTGACCAATGATCCCGGCATCTTCGCCATTCTTGTCCTTGTATTTCTCGATGAATTCTTCTGCGCCGGAAAAGGCGATCTCGTTTATATATTTTTTAACTTCATCGGCTGTCATCCCGATTCCCTGGTCGATGATATGAAGTTTTTGGTTATCCTTATCAACTTTTACTTCGATGATGGGATTCCCGTATTCAACTTTTGCTTCTCCTATATTGGTGAGATGCTTAAGCTTTAATGTGGCGTCGGTGGCGTTGGAGATTAACTCCCGCAGGAAGATCTCGTGATCGCTGTACAAGAATTTCTTTATCAGTGGGAAGATATTCTCTACTGCAACATTGATAGTACCTGAACTCATAGTTATATTGTTTTTCTGAAATTTTTATTTCGAATTCACCCATGCTGTTCAAATAAAATACCAATCTGGAATAGCTGACATCATGTCATTATTTCCAAATTCACCCGAAATTATCACCTCTGAAAAAGGAAAACAAGCGTCCTAAGTGCTTGTTAAGCAACATTTAACATATTTTGTTTAATTATTATGAAAAAATATTAAACATTATATAGTATCTTTACAACATAAAAGGTGGGATAGTCATTTGCTATGAAAAAGAACTATTTATCTTTTATTTTATTGGTTAGGTTGTTTTAAAAAAAAGGGCGCATCTTCAGCGCCCTTTTGATTTTATCGTTTCAGTGTTTCCTTAGTAACGATGGTCTTTTTGTTTTTCACGTGTTCATCCAGCCACACGTCCTGTTCCCAGAGCAGATGCAGGATGCTTTCCTTGGCACGGTAACCGTGGCTCTCCTTGGGGAGCATGACAAGTCTCGCAGGTGCTCCAAGACCTTTGAGCGCATTGAAATACCGTTCGCTCTGCAGGGGATAGGTCCCGGAGTTGTTGTCTGCTTCACCATGTACCAGCAAAAGTGGGGTCTTCATTTTATCGGCATGCATGAAAGGCGACATGGTATAATAGGTTTCCGGGGAATCCCAATAGGAGCGCTGTTCGCTCTGGAAGCCGAAAGGCGTTAATGTCCTGTTGTAGGCGCCGCTTCTCGCTATCCCTGCCGCGAACAGGTTGGAGTGGCTCAGGAGATTGGCTACCATGAACGCACCGTAGCTATGTCCGCCAACGGCCACCCGATTGCGGTCTATATATCCAAGCTTGTCCACGGCGTCTATTGCAGCTTTGGCATTTCCAACCAGCTGCGTCCTGAAGGTATCATTTGGTTCCTCATCGCCTTCACCTACGATCGGGAAGGCGGCATCATCCAATACCACATATCCCTGGGTTACCCAGTATATCGGACTGCCCCAGTACGGATAGATGAACTCGTTGGGGTTGGTCGTACTCTGTGAGGCACTACTCTTATCTTTATACTCCCTGGGATAGGCCCAGAGGATCATTGGCATCTTATCTTTACTATCCTTGTTGTACCCTACAGGCAGGTAAAGCGTGCCCTCCAGGTCGAGTCCGTCATCCCGCTTGTAAGAGATCACTTCCTTGTGCACATTCGCAATGCTCCTGTAAGGATTCTCAAAGGAGGTGACAGGTGTTAGTTTGTCCTTTTTATAGATATTCCTGAAATAGTAATTAGGATACTCGCTTTTGGACTCGATCCTCACAAGTATCTTACCTTCCTTCATATTGATAGCCGAATTCAGGTTTTCGAGTTTGTTTGTGTAGTTTGACTGGTAGATTCTCGAAGTCTTCCCGCTTTCCAGGTTGTAGGAATCAATGAAAGGGAACTGCCCTTTTTCAGTATAACCATCACCCATCAAATACGCCAATCCTTTGTTCATATCCAGAACATAGCGACCGTATTCATTTCTCCTGGTTACAAATTCTCCCGGATCACTGTAGCGGTCCTGGTAATTCCTGTCGGAGATCACCTTAGGCTGTGTATTATTGTCTGAAGGATCGAAAATGTATGTCTTGGTATTTCTTGTATCCCACCAGTAATCGTAAGCTATAGCCACGGATTCATTTCCCCAGTCGATTCCGGAGAAACGCTGAACTGTTTTCAGAAGCAGTCCGGGTTTTCCATTAAACGGGGCCTCTACCTGGTAAACAGCATCCCTGAAAGGTACTTTATTTTCGGGATCACCTTCGTCCAGGGCCTCTGCCCAGTACAGTGTAGCGGGTTTATCGGCACGCCAGGAGGTATTGCGCTTTCCTTTGCGTGTAGCCATGAATCCTTTGGGTTGAACCTCATTGAGCGGAACATCATTGAAGACGGTAAGTTCTTTGCCGTTCTTATCGTACACTATCTCCTTGAAAGGAAACCTGTAGTAAGGGACGATATAGGAGAACGGACGTTCGATCCTGGAGACTAGTAAATAATTTCCGTTCGGTGAGAACTCAATGCTTCTGTACATTCCTGCCGGAAGAAAATCCATTATACTTCCTCCAATGGTTACCTTTTTTATTTCGGAAACTGCCAGTTGTTCAAAATTAGCCTCGTCATTCGGGTTCTTCAGCAGGTCCTGGTATGTTCGATTTTGTGCCTTTTGCCCATCGCTGGTCGAAATAGTAGGGCCTTCCGGGATGGCCTCGGCGGTATTTATCAGCTCCTGGCGACTGGCCGGAAGCATTTTAACCAGCATGGCATTATTGTCGGCAAACCAGGTTATGGCACTCCTGAGGTTTGCGTTCACATTTGCTCCGGTTAGTTTCTTTGCGGTGGCATTGGCAATGTCCACGATCCATACTTCAGCGCCTTCAGCAGTGGTATTTAAACACGCTATCATTTTTTCATTCGGGGAAACACTGAAATTGGACAGGCGCGGATTTTCAGGCAATCCGGATACCTGAGTTGCATCGGCATCCTTTGCTTGTTTGACTTTTATATTCTTGAAGTAATTAGTACGGCTGCCAATATTGGTCCTTGGATTGATCCTCAGGCCCGCAAGACGCAATTCGGGCTCAGAAAGCTCGGCGATCGACTTGAATGCGTCGCGATAGAGCAGAACCACATTTTCACCTTTGGAGTCAATAATTACAGAAGGCGCCAAGGGCGCATCCACCAGGTCGAGTATCTCTTTGGGGGGTTTTTGATACGTGAGTTTTTCCTGGGCAAAGACACCGCCAAAAAACACAAATAAAACAACTAAGGAAGCAATAATTCTTTTCATATCATGGGTTTCATAGATTCGCTAAAAAGATACGGAAAATGACGGTCAAATACACCCAAAATATTATGCGTGCATACTTTATAATATAATTTTGTTTTAACCGAATAGGATGAATACCTATCTTTCCCATTCTTATATAAATTAGACTACATGTACACTTCCAGAATTTCCGGCCTGGGTTCTTACGTTCCCGAGAACGTGGTAACGAACGATGATCTCGCAAAATTGATGGATACCAATGATGAATGGATACAGGAGCGGACCGGGATAAAAGAGCGACGCCACATTAAGAAAGGTGATGGTAACACTACATCGACCATGGGTGTTAAAGCCGCTACTATCGCGATCGAACGTGCAGGTTTGCAAACCAGCGATATTGAAATGATCATTTTTGCCACTCTCAGCCCCGATATGTACTTTCCCGGTGGAGGAGTTCAGATTCAGGACCTTATGGGAATGGATACAGTACCTGCACTGGATGTGCGGAATCAATGTAGTGGTTTCGTATATGCCTTATCTGTTGCCGATCAATTTGTTCGAACCGGTATGTATAAGCATGTACTTGTAATTGGTAGTGAGAACCACAGTGGCGGATTGGATTTCACCACTCGTGGCCGAAATGTATCGGTGATCTTTGGTGACGGAGCCGGTGCAGCCGTTGTCTCCAGGAATGAAACCGGAAAAGGCGGTATCCTCAGCACTCATCTTCACAGTGAAGGAAAACACAAGGATGAATTAGCGCTGCAAGGACCAAGTACAGGGTATTGGGTTCCTGAGATACTGGAAAAGAACCCCCAGGAAGATATACCGTATTACCCCTATATGAACGGTCAGTTCGTATTCAAACATGCAGTGGTTAGATTCGCCGAGGTTATTATGGAAGGGCTAAATGCCAATGGGCTTTCTCCTTCGGATATTGGTATGTTGATTCCTCACCAGGCAAATCTGAGGATCTCACAGTTCATTCAGAAAAAATTAAGACTAAGCGACGACCAGGTATACAACAATATTCAGCGCTATGGAAATACGACCGCCGCTTCAATTCCTATTGCCCTCACAGAGGCATGGGAGAAAGGAAAGATCAAGGAGGGTGACCTGGTTGTTTTGGCCGCTTTCGGAAGTGGTTTCACCTGGGGTAGCGCAATGATCCGCTGGTAGCCGCTGATAGATTCTGATACAATAAAAAAAGCCATCCGTTCTCGCGGATGGCTTTTTTAGTACCTGATAATTTTATTTTCGATGAATGGCTAATTCAAATAAATTATAAAACTCTGTTCAAGCAGGTATATATTAGTAGACTTAAAAATTATGCCAAATGTTGCATGGCTTTGTCTATTTTAACGCAATTATAACATTTCGAAGCAGTTAACCGATTAAAATATACCGCCACCGCCGGATTTTTCATCATTATCACGTCGCTTACGAGATTTGGCGCGATACTTTCCTCCACCAAACCTGTAGGATAATCCTACATATACCGTATTACTTTCCCAGTTGAATTCCCCTGTTTGCCGGAATGGTCGCTGCCCATCAAATTGGAATTTCATGGTATCGAAGATATCATTGTAATTTACGCTAAGTGTACCTCTTCCTTCCCACAGGTTATAACGTGCGCCAAGGTTGACAAAATACATAGGTTCCACCTCGAACTGCAAGCCCTGGTTCCGGCCCCTGTAAAATCCGAAGGCCGAGAAAGTAAGATTTTTTGTCGCCTTGAAATTGTTGAACATTCTCAGGTTCCATGCCGTGTTGTCAACCTCCACGGTTTCCCTGATAATATCATTGACGGTAGGGTTATTACCGGGGTTGTTGAGAGACTCGGTAATACCTTTCTGGGTTTGGTTGTACAGGTCGAAACTGAAGTTAAAACTCCACCAGTTCGTCGGTCTGTAGTTGGACGATAACTCAATACCATATGCATCGGTATTGTCGAAGTTGTCGAACGTAAGGATCACCTTGCTGAGGTCTGTCCTGTCGACAAACACTGCGCGATTGATCTCATCTTCGATGGCCCTGTAGAACACACCACCGGTAATGCTACCTTTCTTGAGGTTCCTGGTATAATTCAATTCTATGGAATTGGTGAACTGTGGCTCCAATTGTGTATTTCCGAAGGAAGATATCAGCGGAGTACTCCATTCACGGATAGGATTAACCTGGTCCAGCCCGGGTCTGTCGACCCTCCTGCTGTAGCTTACCTGGAACTGGTTGGCTTCGGTTGGAGTATAAGTAACGAAGGCCGAAGGATATACCTGCAGGTAATCATTACTGAATGCACGTACACTATTAGTATCTGCCTTTACTTCCACGGTCTCAACCCTCGCACCCAATTGCACCGACCATTTATCAAATGACTTTCCATAGGTAACATAGGCCGAATAGATATCCCGCTTATAGTCGAAATCTGTACTTGGCGTGGGGATCAGGTTACCCTGTGAGTCAAAGCTCTGCCCGGTGGAATTGTAACCCAGTTCTGTTTCAAAAAGCCTGGCTTCGGCACCAATTTCCAGCTTAGTGGTCTCGTTCAGTGGGTTCACATAGTCCAGGTTCACTGTAACTCGTTCCCTGTCAGTATCTACAAAATCCATATAATCATTAATGAGTGATGCACCGGAAAATGCAAAAAGCGCATCTTCTTCGCCATTAAACGTATTTAGATCGGCCTCCAGTTCTATATTATGACCTTCCTTATCAAAATTGAGTTTGTAGTTGAAATTATACTGTGAGGACAGGTTGTCCCTTTCCTGGCGGAAATCCTGAAGTTGATTGAACATCGGGTCATCGTAATAAATGATGTCCGTACCACCTTCAGTGCTGCCGTCAAAGAAGTTCTGGTTGGTGAAGAACGAGAATGTGTGATTGTCGTTCAGGTAGAAATCGATACCGGCCTTGAGCAGGTTCGACCTTGAATCGTCAAGGAAATCGAACATCTGAATGGAGTTATCGTCCGGGCGGAATATATGTCCGAAGTTCTCATTCTTCGAGCTGTTGTGGCCCCAGTTACCAAACAGGTTGATCTTCCCGTTCCGGTAGTTCATGTCGATGCTACTGTTGAATTTTGCTTGTTCCTCGTAAGTAAGCCCAACACTGGCATTACCGTTAAATCCAACATTGACGTTCTTGTGCAATACTATATTGATGATACCACTCATTCCCTCCGGGTTGTATTTTGCTGAAGGATTAGTGATCAGTTCGATCTGTTTTATGGAGGTTGAAGGGATCTGACGAAGTAATTGTGCCACAGGAACGTTGGACAATTTACCATCTACCATGACGCGTACGTTCTGATTTCCCCTAAGTGAAATGGCTCCGGTTTGTTGATCCACGTTCACAGAGGGCAGGTTGTTCATGATATCCGAAGCAGTTGGACCCGCAGTTTGAAGATCCTTACCTACCGTGATCACTTTGCGATCCAGTTTTTGCTGAATGGTCGACCTTTCGGCAACCACCGTTACTTCATCCAGGGCGGCTATATCTTCCTCAAGCATGATGTCGCCCATGTCTATGTTCCTGTTTCCTCGCTGGATTTCGATATTCGTTGTATAGACCTTATAGCCAACAAACTGAATGGTCACCACACTTTTACCTTCAGGGATATCCTCGATGGTAAATTTTCCGTCATCATCGGTGACACCACCGGTAATGATCTCACCGGTTGGTTTTTTAACAGCTACGGTAACATAGGGAATGGGTTCTTGAAGTGCTTTGTCGATTACTTTTCCGGAGATCTTTCCCTTGATCTCAGAATCGGGATCCACTCCCGCGTATGAAAATAATCCTATGAATAATGCGAGCAGTAAATAAAACTGTTTCATCTTTTGATTGAGTTTGGTTGTTTGATTAATTTTCTATTTGTACAACAGCGATTACTGCCATACGTTCCGTTGATTAGGCGGAATGTTTTCCATAAGACGTCTGGGGAGAAATTGTGTTACAAAAAAAATTCTCTTTTTTGTAAAAAGAACAAGCCCCGCGACTAGAACGCGGGGCCTGAAACTTTACTGCTATTATTAACACTAACCATCAACGTAAAAATTTTCACAGTAAAGCAGAAATATTTCTATTCAATAGACGAAGCCTTAAAAGCTTTGTTACACCAAACTTCTTTTTTAACGTAGATTTAATATTTTTGCACTGAATTTTAAAAACTCCAAATCGCTATGGAAAAAACACTTGTCATAGGTGTGACTACTAACCCGGATCGCTATTCAAACCTTGTGGTACACAGGCTTAGAGATAAAGACTACCCTGTGGTTGCCATCGGTAACAAACCCGGTAAAGTGGTGGATGTCGAGATCGAAATGGATAAATTTCCTTATGAGGATATCCATACGGTAAGCCTGTACCTGAGTCCGAAGAATCAGCCCGAATATTATGATTACATCATTTCCCTGAAACCAAAAAGGGTGATCTTCAACCCGGGTACGGAGAACCCTGAATTCTCAAACCTGCTGTTGGAAAACGGTATTGAAGTTGACGTTGCCTGCAGTATGGTACTACTCGCGTCGGATCAGTACTAGTCCGAGGAAGGTTAAGGCTCCATTCAGAATTAGAATAAAGAAGCCAAATTCGAAATCGAACCACAAGGCACTGAGATAGCTGATCAGGTAGCCCGCAAATGGGGTTGCTATTGCTACTAGCGGGACCCAGTTGTCCATGACCTTCCATTTTGTGAACAGACCGAAAGCATAAAGCCCTAGCAGCGGACCATAGGTATACCCGGCAAAGGTGAACAGCTTTGCGATCACCGTCGCATCGGCTATGAGGTATTTGAAGATGATGATCACAAGTATCAGTACGACGGAGGTCAATACGTGAATCCGCTTACGAAGCACCACCTGTTTCGCCGCATCGTATTTCTTCTCGATCTCCATGATGTCTATACTGAACGATGTAGTCAGGGAGGTAAGGGCGCTGTCGGCACTTGAATAGGCGGCAGCTACCAGGCCCAACATGAAGAAAAGGGCGATCCCGATACCCATTTCGGATTTCATCGCAATGGTGGGGAATAACTGATCTCTCACTGCATCGATCCCGTTTTCCTGTGCAAATACGGTCAACAGTAGTCCCAGTGCAAGAAAGATGAAGTTGACGATGGTAAGTACAATAGTGAACCAGAACATATTCTTCTGGGCATCCTTCAGGCTTCGGCAGGTAAGGTTCTTCTGCATCATATCCTGGTCCAGCCCGGTCATCACTATGGCGATAAACGCACCACTCAGAAACTGTTTTACAAAATGATCGCCGCTCTTCCAGTCGTCGAAGAAAAAGATCTGGGACATATCACTTTCAGCAATAAAACCAAAGACCGAACCGGCATCCAGGCCAAGATCGGTAGATACATAATAGATCGCCACACCAACGGCAATAAGCATAAAAAGGGTTTGCAGGGTATCGGTAAAGACAATGGTCTTGATACCGCTCCTGTAGGTATACAGCCAGATCAGTAAAATAGTGATGGAAACTGTTACCCAGAAGGGAATGTTGAGGTCGTTGAATACGAGTTCCTGGAGGATATTGGCGACGAGATACAAACGAAAACTGGCGCCAACTACCCTTGATAGCAGGAAAAACGATGCGCCGGTTTTATATGAATAAGTTCCGAACCTGCCTTCGAGGTAAGTGTAAATGGACGTTAGGTTGAGTCGGTAGTAAAGCGGCAGCAATACCGTCCCTATAACCGCATAACCCACCGTATATCCCAGCACCACCTGGAAATAGCTGAATTTTGACGCTTCCACCCAACCCGGAACAGATACGAATGTCACCCCGCTCAGGGATGCGCCTATCATGCCAAAGGCAACGAGATACCAGGGCGATCGTTTTCCCGCTTTGAAGAAGTCGGAATTACTGCCTCCCTTGTTGGTTAATGCTGAGATCAATAAAAGGACTCCGAAATAAGCGGCGATCAGGTAGATAATATGAAGTGGCTGCATAAGGTATTTTAACAGTATAGGGGGCTAAAAATACAAAGATTGAAACCGAATCGGTTTTATTTTTTAATACTTTTGAAAGATTTTGATTTTCAGATTGCTGAATAAAAGATTTAACTATGAAAAAGATAATACTGGCAGGAGTATTTACACTTCTTGTTTCAACACAAGTCACAATAGCTCAGGAATATCTCGGGATGATCGATGCCGGAACCTACCAGGTTCAGGAGATCATCGATAGTGCCGAAGCCTATTTCGAAGGAAAGGACAAAGGCAGGGGTTCCGGTTACAAACAATTCAAGAGATGGGAGTACAATGCCCTGAGGATGGTAAAGGAGGATGGATTCCTCCCTACAATTACTGAAAACCTGGCCGAATTCGAACGCTACAATGCTTACCTGAATGAAACCGCAGGTACTCGCCAACCCCTGAACGACAACTGGGTGGAACTGGGTCCTACTAACTGGAATGCTACTACAAGCTGGAACCCGGGCGTAGGCAGAATAACGGGGATCGCTATCGATCCAAACGACAGTGACCACATTATTGTCGGGGCAAATACCGGTGGTGTATGGAAGACCCTGGATGGGGGCCAGACCTGGACACCATTGAACGACTTCTTCTCTAATCTAAATGTCTATGCGGTTACCATAGATCCGTTCGATTCGGACACCTATTTTTCGGGTTCATCGAGTGGAATCATATTCAAGTCGACCGATGCCGGCGGGACATGGAATATGCTGGCGGACATGAGTAATTCGCTGATCAATAAGATCGTTGTTCACCCCACAAATCCACAGCTTATTTTCGCCTGTTCCCAAAATGCGGGTATCTTCAGAAGTACCGATGGTGGAGCAACCTGGTCGAATACAGGACTCGATGGAAATGCTTACGACGTTGAATTCAAACCGGGAGATCCCGATGTCGTCTATGCCTCGGGCACCGGCTTCCACAAATCGACGGATGGCGGATTGTCATTTACAACGATAACCGGGTTTGGCGGTGGGCCTAAGATGATAGGTGTCTCTGCCGATGACGCGGACAGGGTGTATGTTGTTGAAGCATCTTCGGGTGTCTTCGGAGGTTTTTATGTTTCGAATGACAGTGGCGATAACTTCACGGAACTCGATCATACCGGAAAGAATTACTTCGGTTACAGTACAACGGGTAATGACAATAGCGGACAGGCACCAAGGGATATGGACATAGCCGTTAATCCCAACGATGCGGATGAAGTACATATTGCCGGGATTCTTACCTGGCGATCAACGGATGCCGGGGTTAGTTTTACCTGTACGGCAGACTGGATCCCTAACGCTGCGGCAGGGGCAAATATAGGTTACTGCCATGCAGATGTGGATATCATGGTGTTCAATGGTTCCGATCTTTACGTAGGAACAGACGGCGGGATCTTCCTGGCCGATGATACCACCAACCTGACTGCCAATTACTACACTGATCTTACAGCAGGGATGGGTATTCGTCAGTGGTACCGCATCGGGGTTTCTCAAACTCAGGATGTAGTGGTGACAGGAGGAGCCCAGGATAACGGATCATCTTTCTACACTGCGGCGAATGGCTGGATAGATTGGCTTGGCGCCGACGGGATGGAAGGTTTCGTGGACAAAGACAATTCAAATATCATGTACGGGATGCTTCAGTACGGACGTATGTACCGAACCGAGGACGCAGCCAATAATATCATAAACATCGGTGAACCCGGACCCGGACAGGGAGAGTGGGTGACACCTTTCGAACAGGACCCCAGCGATTCGAATACAATCTACGTTGGTTATAACCGTGTGTATAAATCTGTGACCAAAGGAGCCAGCTGGTTCCCGATATCCCAGACTTTCGGTGGAGACCTTGATGAGCTGAAGATCGCACCTTCGAATAACCAGGTAATGTACGCCAGCAATTCAGGTCTGATGTACCGGACCGAAGACGGCGGGGCAACAGACTGGACCCAGCTTCCATCACCGGGTGGAACAATCAATTATATCTCGGTACATCCTACCGACCCCAACCGGGTTGCGGTAGCTACCGGTAGCACGGGTAAGGTCTATGTGTCTGTCGATGGAGGAACAACCTGGCAGAATTATGGCTTGAATCTCCCGAATTTCGCTTCACTCTGTGTGCAGTGGCAGGATAATGGAGGTAATGGGCTCTATGTGGGTATGAACTACGGAATCTACTATATAGACGATACGCTTACCGAATGGCAACCGTATAGTACCAACCTGCCGAATGTGATCATCAACGAGCTGGAGATCAATTATGTGGACGAGATGATCTATGCTGCTACCTACGGCCGTGGTCTTTGGGCCTCTCCGATGGCGGACCCGGTGGTTCTTGGTGGCAACGAACTTTTAAATGACCTTTCCGTATTTGTGTATCCGAATCCGGCCGGAAATGAACTTCGGGTATTCACCGGGACCACCGAAAAGGCAAATGTGCGGATCTT
>JAUIIU010000075.1 GCA_030431695.1 Bacteroidia bacterium
TTTCCTGTTCCTGGTTGTGGCACCGTTAATATATTTTTGTATTCAAGCCTGGACAGCGGTTTCGGCAAAGGACCATCGTCGGCTAAGTACGATATTGAAATTGGTAATGCTTACTGGTATCTGTTCCATGATCTGCTATCTCTTTATTCAATTCTGAAATGAACTTCGACCCAAATAAAATATACTTACTGGAAGATGAAAGGGTGCTTCTCCGTCCCTTGGAGGAATCGGATCATGAACACTTGCTGAAATTTTCACTCGAAGAACCCGAACTCTGGACCTATTCACTCATTCCGGCCAACGGTGAGGAAAACCTTAAAGTTTATATGGACTATGCGCTGGACCAGCGAAAGCAAGGTCTCTCCTACCCTTTTATCGTTTGGGACAAGAATACAGAACGCTACGCCGGAAGCACCCGTTTTTATGATATTCAACCGAAACACAACACCCTCCAACTGGGTTATACCTGGTACGGACGGGATTTCCAGGGAACCGGGCTTAATAAACATTGCAAATTCCTTCTTTTGCGTTTTGCCTTTGAAGAGCTGAATGCAGACCGCGTGGAATTTCGTGCCGATGCGAAGAATGCACGCAGTATCGCAGCCATGAAAAGCATCGGTTGTACACCGGAGGGTATACTCCGGTCCAACTGTGCGGCTCCCAATGGCAGAAGGGATAGTATAGTATTGAGTATCCTTCGTGACGAGTGGTTTTCGACAATTAAAGACATGCTCTTGAATAAACTGAAAACCAATGCTTAGAGAACACCTCAAGAACTACCGAATCATCCTGGCCTCCGGCTCCCCGAGGCGACAGCATTTCTTCAGGGAACTGGACCTTGATTTCACTGTAGATGTTCGCCCTGTTGAAGAATCTTTTCCGGCGGAGCTATCGGGTAGTGAGATCACCGACTATCTATCAAAGTTGAAAGCCGGAGCCTTTACCGATATTCAGGAAAAAGATATCGTAGTGACAAGCGACACCATTGTCTGGATGGATAACGAGGCCATAAATAAGCCGGGGAATGAGGAAGAAGCCAAACAAATGCTTCGTCGCCTTAGCAATTCGGTGCACGACGTCATCACCTCGGTCTGTTTCACCGGTAAGGATTTTCAGAAAGTGGTTCACGATACCACTCGGGTGTGGTTCCGGGAACTAACCGATGCGGAGATAGAATACTATATCAAAACCTGCAAGCCTTTTGACAAGGCGGGTAGTTACGGCATTCAGGAATGGATCGGGTATATTGGGATCGAGCGCCTGGAAGGTTGTTATTTCAATGTCATGGGACTGCCAACGAGATTAGTTTATAAAACGTTAATGGAACTGGCGGAGGACTAGGATTGTTGTAATTTTACTGAAATTATTATCTATGAGTCCCAGGCATTTTCTCTTCGGAATATTAACACTCGCACTGGCCATTGCGAGTTGTAAGAATACCCCTGAAAAGGACAGCATGAACCCTCTTCCTCCCGATGTGGCGCATCCTGAACATGCAAAACCGCGGACGATCTCGGAAGAATTCAAGGCCTACTGGTACAACGGCACCGCCGAAGTCACTTCCTACGAACTCTCCCAGGAACGCTATGGAAACCTTAGCGAAGGTACCGTAGTAACGATCTTTGTGACCGAGGACTTCGCCCCTGAAAAACAGGTAAAGGCCGACAATCCTTCGGAAGATAATATCCCGGTTCTCAAATTCAACAGCACCAAGAAATTCCTCACTGGTATATACCCCTACTCCATTATGAACAGCACCTTCAGCCCTGTAGATACAGACGAACACGCCATTAAGGTGTCTAATTCGGTACAGGAATGGTGCGGGCAGGTATACATGCAACTCAATAACCGGGATCAATTTGAAATTGTCGGGCACTCCTACTTCGAATCGGAAGGCGACCAGGAAAAGGAACTCCCGAAATCATGGCTGGAAGATGAAATTTGGAATCGCATCAGGATAAATCCGGACGAACTTCCCACCGGCGATTTCATGATGATTCCTTCCTTCGAATCTATGCGACTCAGGCACAAAGAGGCAAAGGCCTACCCGGTTACAGCCAGCCTACGCCAGGGAGATTCTCTTAGCATATACCAGTTGAAGTACCCTGAACTCTCTCGAGACCTTGTGATCTATTTCAACAGTGATTTCCCCTTCGAAATTGAGAAATGGGAAGAGACCAATGTTGGTTGGGGTAATTCGGAGGAAAAACTGAAAACCACTGCTACGCGTCTCAGGAGGATTCGAAGCGCATACTGGACCAGGAACAAACCCGGTGATAAGGTATTGCGCGATTCTTTGGGATTAAATCCTTAGTTTTGAGTATGGAAAAATTTTTGCCGGAAATCATTCAGTCAGTAGTGATCATCGTGCTCCACGTGCTGCTACGCTACGTGCTGGTAAGTATTGTAAAACGATTCTCCAAACGCTCGGACCGACTCGAGCACCGCACAGGGCTGATCATCAAATACGTAGATTTTGGTATCGTCTTCCTTATCATTTTCGGACTGATACTGGTGTGGGGAGTGGAATTCAACGATGTGGGATTTGTGATGTCTTCCGTCTTTGCGGTCATTGGGATCGGCTTCTTTGCACAATGGTCCATCCTCTCGAATATTACCAGTGGCATCATCATGTTCTTCACTTTTCCGTATAAGATCGGCGACTTTATCATCATACACGACAAGGAATATGATTTCGAGGGAACCATAGATGATATCAGGGGGTTTCACGTGGTAATTCGGACAACCAAGGGAGAGATAATCACCTACCCGAATAGCCTTATGCTGCAGAAAGGCGTTACGGTTGTTAAGCCCGAGGAACTAGAAGAGTTCTTACATGAAGATGAAGACAAAAATGTTAAAGAACAGCCAACGGACTGATACCGCATGCCCATTTTGGGTATCTTTGATTACTGCTGAATAACCTTACCCGAAGATGCTAAAAAGCTACTACTGTTTACTTTTCGCTTTCGTTATTTCTTTTGTCTCGCTTGCCCAACGGCCTGAAAAACCATCCTCTTCCAAAATATACCACGACCTTCAGAAATTGAATTTCCTGGGGTCAGTCATGTATGTTGCAGCTCATCCGGATGATGAAAATACGCGACTTATCTCATGGTTCTCAAATGACGTGAAAGCGAGGACAGCATACCTTTCACTCACCAGGGGTGATGGCGGACAAAACCTCATCGGCCCGGAGATCCGTGAACTGCTGGGGGTTATTCGTACCCAGGAATTACTTGCCGCAAGACGCACCGATGGAGGTGAACAATTATTTTCCAGGGCAGTTGATTTCGGCTATTCCAAGCACTCCGATGAAACACTGGAGAT
Source organism: Bacteroidia bacterium (assembly GCA_030431695.1). GTDB lineage: Bacteria > Bacteroidota > Bacteroidia > Flavobacteriales > Flavobacteriaceae > Pukyongia. The sequence continues at coordinate 3,331 of JAUIIU010000075.1, forward strand.
CTGGAATCGGGATGAAGTCCTTGGCGATGTGGTTCGAGCCATTCGAAAATTTAAACCTGATGTGATCATCAATCGTTTCGATCATCGCACCCCCGGAGAAACCCACGGCCACCATACGGCCTCTGCCATACTCAGTTTCGAGGCTTTCGACCTCGTATCCGATCCGTTAAAATACCCATCTTCGGCAAAGACATTTGGCACATGGCAGCCAAAACGCCTGTTTTTCAACAATTACTGGTCATTCAGAAATAACAGTGAACCACCAGCGGGTACAGATTTGGACAAGATCGTGGAGATCAATACGGGAACTTTCTATCCTTCATTGGGACTGTCCAACGGTGAGATCGCCTCGCTGAGCAGGAGCATGCACAGGTCACAAAGCTTCGGAAGCACGGGAAGAAGAGGAGATCAGCCGGAATGGCTTGAGTTCCTGAAAGGAGATCTTCAGAAAGAAAAATCCGAACTATTCGAAGGAATTGATACCAGTTGGTCCCGAGTAGAAGGCGGTGATGCCATAGGAGAGATTCTTTATGCGCTGGAGGAAAACTTCAATTTCCAAAATCCCGCAGCCATGCTCCCCAGCTTGCTGATGGCCTATGAGATGGTCCGCAGCCTTGAAGATAAACACTGGCGCGATATCAAAAAGGCTCAATTGGAAAAACTGATTTTGGACTGTGGCGGCATATTCTTAGAAGCTAAATCGAATACCAATTCCCTGAATCCCGGTGGCCGATTCGAGGTGGATATTGAAGCTATTAATCGTTCGGAATACCCCGTCACCCTGATGTCTGTACACACCAGGAACGGTGAAAAAGTGCTGGATTCCGTAGTTCCGCTTTTGCATAATTCTGGTTTCAGTTATGGTGGTGAGATCACTTCTCGCAACACGCACAATTCCGGACCATACTGGCTGAATAAAAAAGGCAGCCTTGGAATGTACGAGGTAGATGAGGCAGCTATCGGTTTGCCTGAAACCCCGGCTCCTGAAACCCTGACCTTCAATCTTATCATGGGCAGGACCCAGTTTACCGTCCAAAGAGATGTGGTGTACAAATACAACGACCCGGTTTTGGGAGAGGTCTATCAACCGATGGAAATACTACCGGAAGTAACCACCAGTATACCGGAAAAGGTGATCATCTTCCCGGGAAATGAAGCCAAAGAAGTAAAAGTGAACGTAGTTGCGGGTCGGGAAAACATTAGCGGGACAGTTCAGCTCAATCACCCCGAAGGCTGGAAGGTAAGTCCGGCGACACATACCTACGATCTGGCCACGAAAGGCAGCTCTCAAACAGTTGTGTTTACCGTGACACCTCCAAACACGCAAAGTGAAGGTTACCTGAGACCTCTGGCATCTTTGGGCAGTAGTTTTTATGAGAAAGAACTGGTCACCATCGACTACGATCATATTCCTTACCAACGAGTCCTGATGCCTTCCGAATCCAAGGTTGTGCGTATAGACATATCGAAAAAGGGAGAACGAATCGGCTATATCAATGGGTCTGGCGACGCCATTCCCGAGAACCTCGGATATATCGGCTATGAAGTAATTCAACTCGACCCTTCAGGGATCACTTCAGAAAATATCAAAGATTTCGATGCCATTGTTGTCGGAATCCGCGCCTATAACACAGTACCGGAGCTTGCTTTCAGGAAAGAAGCACTCATGGATTACGTGAAAAACGGTGGCGTGATGGTGGTACAGTACAATACAAGTTACAATTTGATCACCACCGACCTCGCACCGTACAATCTTAAATTATCCCGGGACCGGATAACGGATGAAAATTCGAAGGTGAGAATAATTGCGCCGGATCATCCGGTGTTGCGATCCCCCAACAGAATAACCGCATCCGACTTCGACGGCTGGGTGCAGGAGCGCGGATTGTATTTCCCGAATGAATGGGACGATGCCTTTGTACCCATCCTCGCGATGAACGACAAGAATTATCCCGAAACCAAGGGGTCCTTGCTTGTGGCGCCATATGGCAAGGGTTATTATGTATACACAGGGCTGAGTTTCTTTCGTGAATTACCGGCCGGGGTGAGTGGTGCTTATCGACTTTTTGCTAATATATTATCGCTTGGGAACTAAAATGGATGATAAGATCAAATATCGCTGGAAATGGAGCTACACCTTCCTGTTGTTACTTAACGCAGCTTATATCATCCTGTTCTACTACTTAATGAAAAGTTACATCTGATGCAATTCGACAACCTGGGGCAAATAGATTGGATCGTACTTATAAGCACTTTGTTGTTCATAGTGCTGTACGGCACCTATAAAGCCAGGGGTAGCAAGAATGTAGTGGATTACCTGAAAGGCGGAAACCAGGCGAAATGGTGGACCATCGGACTAAGTGTTATGGCGACCCAGGCAAGTGCCATTACCTTTCTTTCCACGCCGGGACAGGCGTTTCACGACGGAATGGGGTTCGTCCAGTTCTATTTCGGACTCCCACTGGCAATGGTTGTTATCTGCCTTGTATTTATCCCTCTTTACCATAAGCTGAAGGTCTTTACAGCCTACGAATACCTTGAAACCCGCTTCGATTTGAAGACCCGGACGCTAACTGCCATCCTGTTCCTGATCCAGCGCGGCCTTGCGGCAGGGATCACTATTTTCGCACCGGCCATTATTTTATCGGCGGTTCTCGAATGGAACCTCGTCTATCTCAATATCATCATCGGGTTACTCGTGATCATATACACGGTTAGCGGAGGAACAAAAGCGGTGAGTGTGACCCAAAAGCAGCAGATGGCCGTGATCATGGGTGGTATGGTCCTGGCGTTCCTGATCATCCTGAACTACCTGCCACTGGATATCTCCTTCGACAAAGCCCTGGATATCGCCGGTTCCAACGGTAAAATGGAGATCCTGGATTTCTCTTTCGACTTTGAAAACCGTTATACATTCTGGAGTGGGATCATCGGGGGGAGTTTTCTTGCGTTGTCTTACTTCGGAACCGATCAAAGCCAGGTACAACGGTATCTTTCCGGGCGATCGGTAAGACAGAGTCAGTTGGGTATGATCATGAACGGAATGCTGAAAGTTCCGTTACAATTCTTCATACTACTGATCGGGGTGATGGTCTTTGTTTTCTACCAGTTCAACAGTTCTCCTCTGCATTTCAACCCGGCAGGCGTGAAGGATGTTATGGCTTCGGACTATGCGCAAGACTACCAGGATCTTGAAGACAGGAAGCGGGAGATCGAGGCCGAACTTCGAATTAAGCAGATCGCCTATGCCCAGACTGAGGATGCTTCCGAAGAGATCAGCTTGAAAGAAGCAATAGGCCTGCTAAACAGGGAGGAGGACTCTCTGCGCGGCCGAAGTCGGGAACTGATAAAATTGGCCAATCCCAACGCCGAGACGAATGATAAGGATTATGTGTTCATTCATTTTATTCTGAATAACCTGCCCCGCGGGCTCATCGGGCTGTTGCTCGCTGTGATCCTAAGTGCGGCCATGTCTTCAACCGCCTCCGAACTAAATGCCCTGGGCTCGACCACGGCCATCGACCTGTACAGGAGAAATACACCAGACCAAACCGAACGTCACTACGTAAGGGCATCCAAGTGGTTCACGCTGCTATGGGGGATAATTGCCATTATTGTGGCAAGTGTCGCCAATCTTTTTGACAATCTCATCCAGTTGGTGAACATCATCGGATCTATTTTCTACGGAAACGTGCTCGGTATCTTCCTGCTCGCCTTTTTTGTAAAGTACGTAAAGAGCAGAGCGACTTTTATTGCGGCATTGATCACACAAGTGCTTGTGATCGTCGTATGGTGGATCGACCTCATGCCTTATCTCTGGTTGAATGTGCTGGGTTGTGTCCTTGTGATGGGTATCGCGACCCTATTACAGGTGGTAATGCCGGGCACCAGAAATGAAAAAGCATAAAAAAGGAGCGGTTTCCCGCTCCTACCAACATAATTGAAAATCAACAGAACTAGTACTCCAGTCCGGTTTTAACGGTGTACGAGCTACGCTCGCCCGCATCGGTGATGAAGGTGAAGGTATACTTCCCTTTCAGCGCCGAATTAAAATCGAAGCGCTTCCCCAGGCTAACATTATTGCCCAGTTTCTCCTTGAAAACAACTTCGCCATTCGGGTTATAGATATATAATGTGTAGTTGTTCTCGCGGGTGTTGAGAATGGACACGTCCACCTGTCGGTCATCCTGGGTGATCGTAACCTCCCCGGAATTCACCGTGATCATCTTGTCTTCGTTAGCCAGCATATTCATGCTTATCACTAACATTCCTGCCATTAAAATTCTTTTAACTGTTTTCATAACATTGAGATTTAAAATTCAACATTACAAAGATGCGACAGGACAATGGTTTGCACATCCACTACCATGGCAGATATATATGATATTTTAACTATATTGATTTCAGAAATATGTATAAAGGTTAATATAGTACATATTTTAGCTAAATTTGTATACTTCTGAATGTAGAAAAGGGAGTATTTTCATACTATGAAAATGAGTAAGGAACCGGTACTTGAATCCATATCGCCCAAACATGGCAGTTCTCTGAAGATCTGTAACTATGCTGCGGCGACCAATGAGCATGCGCCTACATGGCATTTCCACCCCGAAATGGAAATCGCTTATATCAACGGGGGAAGCGGGAAACGGCATATCGGGAACCACATTTCCTACTACAATGACGGCGACCTGATCTTCATCGGGGCAAATCTGCCTCACTTTGGTTTTACGGACAGCCTGACGGGAAATAAAAGCGAGGTAGTCATACAGGCCCGCGAGGAGTTCTTAGGTGAGCATTTCTTTGATATTCCGGAAATGCAGCCCATCAGGCAGCTATTGCAGCGAAGTAAGCAAGGAATGATATTTCACGAATCGGTGCGTAAATCGGTGGGGCCGAAGATCGAAGCCCTGGTGGATCTTTCGTCCTTCGAACAATTGATGTCGTTTCTCAGCATATTGCAGGAACTGGCGGCAACAGACGATTACAGCCTGCTGAACGTGGAAAAGGTGATCCTGGAATCCAAGCCCCAGGATACGCAGCGGCTGGATGTGATCTATTCGTTTGTAAGTAAGGAATTCACGCGGACGATACCCCTGAGTGAGATCTCCGATATGGTTAGTATGACCGAACAGGCTTTCAGCAGGTATTTCAGGAAGAAAACCGGGAAGACCTTTACGCAGTTCGTAAACGAATACAGGCTGGTACATGCCTCCAAACTCCTCAGCGAACGGCATCTCAGCATTACCGATATATGCTACGCCAGTGGCTTCAACAACTTTTCACACTTTAACAAGAGTTTTAAAGCGTTTACAGGCAAGAGTCCGTCTCAATTCAGGGACCAATTCAAGAATGTGCTGGACTCCTGAGTTCCCTGCCCATTCAATCGTATTTTAACCTTATCACAAAAAAGTAACACTTCTTTTCAAGAAGTATCTGAAGTTTGTTCAGGCAATCCGGTCCTTTACTTAATCTTCAACATGACGAAAAAAAAATGCCTTCAGCGAACTGAAGGCATTCTTAGGTATCTTAATGAAGGGACTACATCGCACCCCATTCTTTAAGGCTCTTGGTGTTCAGGGCCACATAATCGTCGTTTTCTGCTTTCTCGGCCAGTTCCAATGATTTTTTAGCAGCGGCGATCGCACCTTTCTTGTCGCCGGATTTGGCGTAAATAAGCGATTGCTGCCTGTAGTACCAGAAAGGAGCCTCATCACTCATCTCGATGGCTTTGTCGATCCACGACTTCGCCTTATTGATGTCCTTCCCTGATTCCAGGTAGTAAACCGCCGACTGATAGAAATCTCCTGAAGACGGACCGGCCATCACCTTGTCGATATTCGCGCTAACCATTTTGTCTGTGTGAAACTTGATCGGTAATGCTACATAGGTATTCTCCCAGATTATCCCAAGATTCGCAGAATCGTTGGTTATGTCATCAAAAGAAATGGTAAAGGTCTCAACTTCCATAGGTACAGGGTACACCCTTACCTTGGTTGAAGCGGTAACTTTGGATTGATCCCATTCTCCCGGAGTTCCCCAGTTCGAGGCATCCGAGTAAATATATACCTCCCAGTTCTGGGCACCCGGTTTAGTGTAAATAGCATAGGTTCCCGGTGGAACATTCTTTCCGCCTATCACTACTGCATCGCTGAAAGAGATCTTTGTGCAGGCGTTAGCACCGGTTCTCCAAAGTTTATCGAAAGGAACCAGGCCACCGAATATTTTTCGTCCTTTCATTGACGGACGGGAATATTCCAGGGTTACATCCGTAAGTCCTACAGTCTGCTTTATTTTCTGATAAGTACTTGCTGCTGGGGTTGCCAACTGTGCTTCCGCGGCAAAAGAAATGGCCAGTGCACAGATAAATAAGAATACTTTTTTCATAGTGGTGAGTGTGTTTTTGGTTTGCTACGAAATTACAACATGCCAAATAGCATAATAGTTAATGAAACCTTAAAAGAACTACAGGTCTTTGATGAAATTGTCCCGCAGCTTCACGAAATTCTCCTTTATTGTTAAACTTTCCCTTAATGACGTTTATGTTTAATTATTTTGAAGTAATTTTAAACAAAAATTGAAGCTATTTCAAATTCATACCAACCAAAAACTTCCGATAAGCCCGGGAGAGGCATGGGCGTTTTTATCCGATCCCCACAACCTGAAGGTCATCACACCGGACTATATGGGGTTCAAGATCCTTTCGGGGGCAGACCGACCCATGTACGCGGGGCAGATCATTCAATACAGGGTTTCTCCTTTTCCGGGCATTAATACGAAATGGGTTACGGAGATCACTCATGTGACAGAAGGGGAATACTTCGTCGATGAGCAGCGCTTCGGGCCCTATGCGCTTTGGCATCACAAGCATTTCATCAAGGAGATAAGCGGTGGTGTGGAAATGGAGGATATCGTGGATTACAAATTGCCCTTCGGATGGCTGGGCAGGCTGATACACCCAATCTTTGTAAAACCAAGGCTTAAAAAAATATTCGAATACCGAACCAAAAAACTCACCGAGCTGTTCGGTAACTTAGACGAATGAACAAGAAAAGTGTGAATATATTCTGGTTCCGAAGAGACCTGCGCCTGGATGATAATGTCGGCTTCTTCAAAGCACTTCACGGCAAGCATCCCGTGCTTCCTGTTTTTATCTTCGACACTAACATCCTGGATGAACTTCCGAAGGATGACGCCCGGGTAAACTTTATTCATCAGCAACTTCGGTCGCTGCAATCAAAACTAAAGGATCATGGCAGTGGTATTCGGGTATTTCACGACAAACCAAAAGACGCGTTTTCTGCCTTATTGGAAGAGTTCGATGTTCAAAATGTGGTTACCAATCGGGATTATGAGCCCTACGCCCACATACGGGATGCTGGGATCAATAAGTTCCTTTCAGAAAAAAATATTGGCTTTTACACCTATAAGGATCATGTGATCTTCGAAAAAGACGAGATTGTAAAGGACGATGGAGATCCCTATATCGTCTATACACCCTATATGAAAACCTGGCGGGAAGCATTTCAGCCCGAAAAACACCTGAAGGACCACGATCCTGAAAAGGTCATGGACAACCTTTTGCAGGTCACAGACCTGAATTTTCCCGAATTGTCTGATCTGGGTTTTACTACTTCGGAAATAACAGTACCCGAATACGATATTTCATCGGGCATGATCGACAACTACGAAAAAACCCGGAATTTCCCCGGTACGGACGGAACCTCCCATTTGGGTCCGCACTTGAGATTCGGGACGGTGAGTGTGAGAAAAATGGTGCGTAAGGCGCTGGATAGTTCGAATGATGTATTTCTGAAAGAACTGATCTGGCGCGAATTCTTCATACAGATCCTCTATCATTTCCCGGAAACGGTTAACAGCGCTTTCAAACCTAAATACGACAGGATCAAATGGCGAAACAATGAAAAGGAGTTTGAATCCTGGAAAGAAGGGAAAACGGGCTACCCGCTAGTGGATGCCGGCATGAGACAATTGAATAGGTCGGGCTATATGCATAATCGCGTTCGAATGCTGGTGGCGAGTTTTCTCTGTAAACACCTCTTGATCGATTGGCGTTGGGGAGAGGCTTATTTTGCCGAAAAATTACTGGATTACGAGCAGGCCAGTAATGTTGGAAACTGGCAATGGGCGGCAGGAACCGGAGTGGATGCAGCACCTTATTTCCGTATCTTTAACCCGACCACGCAACTGGATAAATTCGACAAGGAAAAAGTATATGTAAAGCGATGGGTTCCGGAATATGGCTCCGACAAATATCCCGAACCAATTGTGGACCACAAGCAAGGAAGAGAACGTGCGTTAGTTGCTTATAAACAGGCACTTAATGATTAAATTATTTTGTAAGAATTTTCTTCATATATGCATTTAATCGATTTTTTTAATATATTTATCGATATAATTTAGGTGAAAGCCCCCAAATTGAGCCCCTATGGAATTACATGACAACGAGTTCACCAATGGTGAAATCACGGTAACCTACGAGCCTAAAAAATGTATTCATTCCGAGATCTGTGCACGCGGATTATCGGAAGTTTTCCGAACTTCCGTCATCCCGTGGATTCATTTGGATGGTACCGAATCAGCGAGAATTATCGAACAGGTAAAAAAATGTCCCTCGGGAGCATTGGGCTTCTGCTACAACAAGGAACTGGCCACTGTTAAATAAATGGTAATTCCACCGTACGGTTGGTAGTTTCACGGCATTTTTCTACTCTTGTAGTCTAATTCTACACGCAAACCTAATTACATTAACAATGAAAAGGACAATAAGCTGTCTTCTTGTATCCCTTTGCTGTTTTCTATCCCTCACAGCACAAGAAGCAACCAACCGGAACACCCTCGAAGACCAGTTCACGGATGTGATCGACGGATCCAACAGTTACCAGGAATTCAAGGTGATCAAAAAGTACGAGATCAACAAACTGAAGCAGAATGTGCTCGACAGCGTAGCCGCTCTGGAATCGCAGATCGATACCCTTCAAAGCCATATAGCCTCGCAGGATTCGAAGATCTCGGGTCTGAACCAAACTCTAACATCTACCAACAGTGATCTCGCAGCCTCCCGGGAAAAGGAGGACGGTATTCATCTCTTCGGAATGTTATTAAGCAAATCCACATACAACACTATTTTGTGGTCTGTCATCGGACTTTTATTACTCGGATTAGTGGTGATTATGATGCGCTATCGCAGCAGCAATGCAGTAACCCGTGATTCCAGGGCCAAACTTGCCGAACTGGAATCCGAATTCGAAGGTCATCGCCAGCGTAGCCTGGAACGAGAGCAACAACTAAGGCGGAAACTTCAGGACGAGCTCAACAAACAAAAGAAAGCCTAACAAAAAACGCTGCGATTTCGCAGCGTTTTTTTATTCTGTCCTCGTAATTCGAGCTCCAATGGCCCGAAGTCGTTCGTCTATATTCTCATAACCCCTGTCGATCTGTTCGATATTTTGAATCGTACTGGTTCCTGTAGCTGATAATGCTGCTATCAATAGTGAGATACCCGCACGGATATCCGGGGAAACCATAGTGGTTGCCTTGAGATTCGATTTGAAATCATGTCCGATCACGG
>JAUIIU010000122.1 GCA_030431695.1 Bacteroidia bacterium
CCCTTGCGGGGCTTCGAACCTGACCTCAATTGATGCGGAAGCGGGAAAGACCTACTATTTACTTGCTGCTACAATTGAAGCCTATGGTACGGTTTCGATAAACCTGGCCGCTATCCTGGGGAACACGGATGCTCAACTGCAGGGGTTCAGCTACTATCCAAATCCTGTTTCCAATGAATTGAATTTGCAGGCACAGAACAATATAGAGGAGGTAAGTCTCTATTCAATTACTGGGAACAGGATCTTTTTCGACAAGCCCGGAAATCCCCGCCTCGTTATGAATCTTTCATCTCTCAGCACCGGTATCTATGTGATGCAGGTAACTTCGGAAGGAAAAACGGCTTCCTACAAGATCGTCAAGAATTAAGTTGAAGTTTATTTGTCTTTCAGGGCTGTTTGGATAATTCCATTCAGCCCTGTCTTCTAAGGCAGGATTACCAATCTTTATCATACAAATCCTATATTTACTCACAATAAACCCCTAATGTAGTGGACAAGATGTCTTCCCCGGTTTCGGTTTCAATCAAATTCACAGGAGAGAATTTTGAAGATATCCTTGTGTATTTTTTACATTCTATTCACGATAAGAATGATGAGGATGAAGTACTCTGGGACCTGGCGAAGAATTGTATTTCCAAATTAGGATTGCCGGATTGTGTCGTATATGTCCTGGACCACAAAAAAGATGAACTGGTACAGAAGTCTGCGCATGGCGGTAAGAACCCGAAGGACAAGGAGATCTTAAATCGCGTCCTCATCAAACTTGGCGAAGGTATCACCGGGCATGTGGCCAAAACAGGAATTGCCGAAATGATCCCGGACACTTCAAAAGATGATCGCTATATCATAGACGACCAGGCCAGGCTTTCAGAGATCTGCGTTCCAATTATGTACAATCACGAGGTGCTCGGAGTGATCGATTGTGAACATCACGAGAAGAACTATTTTACCGAACAACATCTCAGGATGCTTTCGGCCATCGCCAGTATTGGCGGTATCAAGATCAACAGTATCCGTAAGGACCTTCGAGCTAAGGAAGAACTGGAGCGGACCGTGGAAATTCAGAAAGAGATGGCAGATCTTAAGATTAAAGCCTTTCGTTCACAGATGAACCCACACTTCATATTCAATGCACTCAGTTCGATACAGTTCTTTATCACTTCGGAAAAAAAGAAATCGGCACTGGAATACTTGTCCGTATTCAGCAAGCTTATTCGGTTCTACCTTAAACACATCGAACACGACAAGGTTTTGTTGTCGGATGAGATCACCATGCTAAACTGGTATCTGAAATTACAGGATCTCAGGTATAAAAACAGGTTTGCTTTCGAACTCCAGGAAGATAATGCTTCAGAAAGTATGAATGTAATGATCCCTTCATTCCTGCTTCAAACACTATTTGAAAATATAATCGAACACCTCATGTCCAACCAGATAGAGGACTGCAGGCTGTATATGAATTATGCCCTCGACGGAGAAAAGGTCAATATCCAGATCAAATATGAATTTGAGAACCAGTCTTCCGTGATGCTCCTGAATGTACCGGAATATCGGGCACGGATGATCCGATGGCAGGACCAGATACGACAGCTGAACAGCCTGAACTCATACACAATAAAAACCGAGACGGAAAATGTGAACAACGGATTACGAAAAGGATCAATCATTAAATTACAACTCCCAAATTTGAGCTAGTCAATGCGTGTAAAGGCCAAACATCTTTTCCTATTTCTACTTTTGATTTTCGGCCTTACCTCCCACGCCCAGGATTCGTCCCTCGACAAATTTCACGCGGTACCCTCAAAAGTACTGATTGACCCCGAAGGTACCCTTTCCATCGAAAACATTCTGGCCAGCCCCGGTGGTTTTGAGGATCTGACAACAACGAAATTGAAATCAAACCCGGATTTCTGGGTTTGGATACAGATGGATTTTCAGGATTTCATACCGGCGCTGGAAGATTCGGATGACCTCTTTCTGAAATGCAACACCTTCAGTTACGGTTCGGCCTACCTCCTAAAGAATGGCCGGGTTAAGGAGTTCGTAATTGGTAAATTCGATAAAAAGAACGAGCAAACCGAACCGAAAGACTACTATTCGGGGATATCATTAGCCGTGGATGATCTTTTTGAAGGACGATTCGTGTATCTCAGAGTAAAACGTTCGGAGGCAATTACAAATATCGCCAATTGGGATTTCGGGTATGTTTCGACCCAGTACGAATACCTGAATCACTATTACTGGTCGAAAAAACACGTTAAACAACGGGTGCCGGTCTATATTTTTACCGGTATTTGCGCGATAATGCTGTTTCTCACCCTGGCTTTCTACCTCTATTCCTGGAAGAAAGAATTTCTTTTCTATGCGCTATACACGCTT
>JAUIIU010000004.1 GCA_030431695.1 Bacteroidia bacterium
GCAGGGGAAGCAAATTCAGTACAGCCAGTAACATCCCCGACAATAGACGATTGGTTCTGGACCGATTCATATCCTCAGGGATATGCCTTCTCGTATCCTTTGCAAAAAAGAAAAAGAAGATCGTGATACAGATAAAGATACCGAGCGCAACCTTTTGCAGCATATCGACATACTCCGGATGCATGTCCAGGAAACGCGCGAAGATCAGTGCCACATAGGTCTGAACCATTACAGTAATACAAACCCCGATCGAGAACAAGACCCCTTTCTTTCTTCCTTCCTTCATACTGATCTTGGCTGCCGACATATTAAGTAGCCCGGGAGGGATCACTCCCACAAATGCAGCCAGGAAACCGATTGTGAAATTTAAAAGTAAGGACATGAATTGTGGTTGGCCCCGTTAAATTAAAAAAGCTATTTCAATTTGAACCGGATATAGGTGATTTTTTTTCCTTCTTCCAGGTACTGACCCTCGTAATAGGTCTGTATTGATGTTACCTCATCGGGGGAATATTCATTCCCGTATACATCGTGATGGGCGTACTCTATATCGTGACCTAAGCCATGCAGCAATCCCAGGGTATAACCGTGCATGAATTCACTATCCGTCTTTAAGTGAAGTACGCCATCGGGTTTCAAAATCTCCTTGTATAACTCCAGGAAACTCTTGTTGGTGAGCCTGTGTTTTGTTCGCTTGTACTTGATCTGAGGATCGGGAAAAGTGATCCAAATCTCTTCCACTTCATTCTCATCAAACAGCCGGTCGAGCAACTCGATCTGGGTCCTCAGAAAACCAACATTGCCCAGGTTCTCTTCCAACGCTGTCTTTGCTCCTCGCCAAAGCCGTGCTCCCTTGATATCAATTCCAATGAAGTTCTTGCTTGGAAACTTCCTCGCAAGACTCACACTGTATTCGCCTTTTCCACATCCCAGCTCAAGTACGATGGGGTTGTCATTACCAAAAAAATCGGTTTTCCATTTTCCCTTCAGTTTAAAATCACCCGAAAGCACCTCTTTCCTGCCAGGTTGAACAACATTGGAGAAAGTGTCGTTCTCTTTAAATCGTTTCAATTTGTTCTTACTTCCCAAGTCGTTGATTTCTTAAAATTTCGGTAAAATTAAGGAAATAATATCCTGCGACTATAATGAGTATTTTTGTTTTTAGTCGTGAAAGAATTTAACTACAAGTTTGAACGTGTAAAACGACCCAAAAGGATCCTGGTAGCGCCCCTGCACTGGGGGCTCGGGCATGCAACACGATGTATTCCGCTTATTCGCGAATTAATGAGGATCGGACATGAGGTTATACTGGCATCCGATGGTGGAGCGCTAAATCTCCTTCGGAAGGAATTCCCGGATCTCACCAGTATCGAACTACCGTCCTACAACATAGAGTACTCCAAAAAAGGCAGCATGTTCAAATTGAAGTTATTCATGAACTTGCCCCACATCCGCAAAACTATTGGACGAGAGCGAAAAGTAATCAAGAAAATGGTGAAAGAAGGCCGCATTGACGGGATCATCAGTGACAACCGACTAGGTGTATACTCTAAAAAGGTCCCATCGGTGTTCATCACCCACCAACTGAACGTACTCTCCGGTAACACCTCCTGGCTCAGCAGTAAAGCACATCAGAAGGTGATCCGGAAATTCGACGAATGCTGGGTGCCGGATATCGAGGGCCCGGGAAACCTGAGCGGTAAGCTGGGGCACCTGAAAAAACCCTCCTTCTCCGTCAAATATATAGGACTGCTCAGCCGTATGAAGCGAAAGGAATTGCCTGTTGTCTATGATATTCTGTGCGTGCTCTCCGGCCCGGAACCACAGCGAAGTATGCTGGAGGATAAACTTGTCGGTAGTTTAGATGGAACTGATAAAAAAGTCATGCTTGTCCGTGGTGTGGTGGAGGAGGAATTCCGCTCCGAGACCAGGAACAATATCACTATCGTCAATTTTCTAACTTCTGAAGGTCTGGAAGAAGTGATCAACCAAAGCGAGTTGATCATCGCCCGATCGGGGTACACTACCATAATGGATCTTGCAGCTCTTGATAAAAAAGCATTCCTGATCCCGACTCCCGGGCAGTACGAACAGGAATACCTGGCCGAGCGACTCAGACTTCAGCGCCTTGTACCAAGTTGTAAACAGGATGAATTCAGTATAGAGAAACTGGCCAAGGTTTCAGATTACAAAAGCCTTTCGCGATATGAGACCAATTTTAAGCTGCATAATTTATTTCACCTTTTCGAGCGTGAAAGAGAACTCTGAGCCAATACCAATCTGACTCTCAACATAGATCTTTTCCTTGTGGGCTTCAACAATATGTTTTACGATCGCAAGACCGAGTCCGCTACCACCTTCTTTCCTGGAACCGCTTTTATCCACCCTAAAGAATCTCTCGAAAAGCCGTGGAATATTCTCCTTATCGATGCCTTCACCATTGTCCGAAACCCGCACGATCACCTTATTTTTGATCAGGTCTTCGATGCTCACCTCAGTGGTACCACCAATTTTTCCGTATTTTATTGAATTAACGATTAGGTTGGACAATACCTGCTGAATACGTTCCCGGTCTGCCAGCACCAGAATGCTGTTGGTGTAGGGCTTGTCGAAGGTAAGGTGGATCTGCTTCTTGGACGCCTTCATTTCGAGCAGGTCGAATACGTTCTGGACCAGTTCTATGATATTGAATTCCTCTTTGTAAAGGTTGAGATCTCCTACTTCCAGTTTGGTGATCATGTCGAGATCCTTCACAATATAGATCAGTCGTTCCACTCCTTTATTCGCGTTGATGAGGTACCGCTTCCGAACGTTCTTATCCTTCATTGCCCCATCCAGCAGGGTAAGGATGTAGCCCTGTACCGTGAACAAGGGGGTTTTAAGCTCGTGCGAAATATTCCCAATGAACTCCTTACGGTAATTCTCTCTGATCTTCAGGGCTTCGATCTCCAGCTTCTTATCATGCGCAAATCTCTCAACCTCCTTGGTCAGGGTTTCCATATCGGTTGTGATCTGCTGCTCGCTGAAAGTACTTGCATCCAATAGGGCCACATCGTCGTAGATCTTTTTAACCCGTTTGTAAATGAAGCGTTCTACCCTGAACTGAATGATGAAAAAACTGAAGATATACAAGCCGATGGCGATACCGCCCAGGAACCAGAAGTTGAGTGTATTCGTCAAATAAAAAAAGACACCCAGGGCGAGTGTCAGAAAAATTGTAATAGCTACCGAAGTATATCCGGCGAACTTATAGGTCTTCTTAAAACTGGTCGACATTATACTACAAACTTATAGCCAACCCCCTTTACGGTTTTAAAACGTTCGTCCCCGATTTTCTCGCGCAGCTTACGGATGTGCACATCGATGGTTCTTCCGCCTACAACTACTTCATTACCCCAAACCCTGTCCAGGATATCTTCTCGCTTGAATACTTTCCCGGGTTTCGACGCAAGAAGGGCCAGCAATTCAAATTCTTTCCTTGGCAAGATGATCTCCTGTTTTCCTTTCAGGATCTTGTACTCTTCCCTGTTTATGGTCAAGTTACCAATTTTTATCAAACTATCCTCTTCGGAAGTTTCCTTGAATCGCCTCAATAATGCCTTCACTTTACTTATAAGGACCTTCGGCTTGATGGGTTTGGTGATATAATCGTCGGCCCCGGCCTCAAAGCCGGCCACTTGTGAATAATCTTCTCCCCTGGCCGTAAGGAATGTGATCACGGTTTCGGAGAGTTCCGGGATCGCCCTTATTTTTTCACAGGCTTCAATCCCGTCCATTTCAGGCATCATAACATCGAGGATGATCAGATGCGGTTTTTGCTTCTTTGACTGTGCTATAGCTTCTACACCATTTTCTGCAGTAATGACCTGGTATCCTTCCGAAGAGAGGTTATACCCAATGATCTCGAGGATATCCGGTTCGTCATCTACCAGTAAAATTCGAGTGTCTCTTTTCTTCATTTTTTAAATGAACTTTAATAAAGGTTAAAGATACTACTAATTCGTTTTTTAAAGTAAAAGCCACCAATTAATAACAATTAAGTAACATTTACCGAAATGCCCTTAAATCAATGCCAGTGTCGAATTGTTCCATTTCCTGAAGTGCAGAATGAATCATTTGAAATGCGGCAGGTTTATTCCGTAACTTTGACTTGAGTTTCTCAACCAAATGATCCAGGAGGACGAAATATTTTCCATAGATTCTTCGGAATCTTTTGAACAGGCTGCATTGGAGACCTTTCGCTACCAATATTCGAATGTCTTAGTTTACCGAAATTTCTGCGATGCGCTGGGAGTCGATATTGCTTCAGTAAATAAATCCAGTGACATTCCTTTTCTACCTGTTCAATTCTTTACTTCGGAAAAGGTCATGGCAGATGGTCTCAAACCACAGATCACTTTCACAAGCAGTGGTACGACCGGGAGTACCAGGGCCAGGCATTATGTCACCAACCCGGAACTGTACCGAAAAAGTTTCCTGCAAGCCTTCCGAAGAGCATATGGCGACCCCAAAGAATTCGCAATCCTGGCACTACTGCCCTCCTATCTTGAGCGGAAAGGTTCTTCCCTGGTGTATATGGTGGATCACCTCATCCGGGAAAGCGAACATCCTGCAAGCGGTTTCTATCTCACCGAACTTGACAAACTTGCAAAGACACTCAACGAACTGGAAGCTTCAGGAACTAAGACCCTGCTTCTGGGTGTATCCTTCGCCCTGCTGGACCTGGTGGCACAACATTCCTTCAACCTAAGCCATACCATCGTCATGGAAACCGGGGGCATGAAAGGCCGACGAAAAGAAATGATACGGGAAGAGCTTCATCAGGTGCTGAAAACAGGCTTCGGTATCTCCAAAATACACAGCGAATACGGCATGACCGAATTGCTGTCGCAGGCATACAGCAAAGGAGATGGGATCTTTAGCTGTCCACCATGGATGAAGATCATGACCCGCGACCCTGAAGATCCCTTCACCTATATTGAGGAAAAGACTGGCGGGGTCAATGTGATCGACCTGGCGAACAGGTACTCATGTTCCTTCATCGCCACCCAGGACCTGGGACGATGTTTTTACGATGGTAGTTTTGAAATTTTAGGTAGATTTGACACCAGTGATATCCGAGGATGTAATTTAATGGCAATTTAATGAACCTTTCTCCGAAAAAAAATGCGAATGGCTGCCTTTGGACCGTGGTCATGTTCATCGTACTGTTCGTTTCTTTCGGGGTGATCACCATTTCCCTGGACCTTCCCGTTTTGATCACTTTGATGATCTCTGTAGGTGCGGCTATATTTATCGCCCTTAAACTTGTTGGAAGACCCAAATTAGGGAGCGTGATCGGAAGTTTTGTGGTTGCACTCTTCGTAATGGGGATCTTTGGCGCATTCCTGGGTTTCCTGTTGGGATCGCTGGATATTGAATCGCCTCAAACTACCTTTAAAAAGGAAGAAGGAGTATATAAGACTTATCGTCACCAGGGGGCAGATTCGGTCGAGGTCTTTGCAGCCAACAGGGTGTGGCGTGACAACTTCGGGAACGATTTCAGTGCGACTCTTGCTGTACGGGTGGCTGACTATCTCCGACTGAGAAACCATATCGATACATACAAACCCCCTAGCAGCAGGAACTTCTGGGGTAACCTCTACGATTATATTGAAAAAACAGACCGCCCCGCCCTGGATATCATAATCGATAATTTCAAAACCATACAGCGCGAAGAGCAACTCAACCAAATGGAATTCGCCGAAATGGTAGTTACCTGTATCCAGGACATACCGTACTCTTTTGTATTCCAGGCAGAGTGCGAGGACCCAAGCGTTTATGAGTATGACATCCGCAGCTTACTTGAAGACTGCCCGGAATGCTGCGTGGGGAACGTTATGTACGGAATTCAGAACCCTGTATCCTTTATGCAGAATCTCAAAGGCGACTGCGATACCCGTACCGTTATGATCTATTCCATCCTCAAATCATTCAATTATGACGTCGCCATACTCAACAGCGAATTCTATCGGCATTCCATACTGGGCATCAACCTGCCTGCTTCGGGCTATTCTAAGATACACAACGGAAAAAAATACATGCTCTGGGAAACCACGGCGAAATATTATTCGGCGGGAAACATTCCTACCACCTATAACGACATCTCCTATTGGGACGTCGTCTTAACCAGCAAATAAGCACATTATGAACAGTAAATTACTCACCCTGGCCATTATCGAAGTCCTCATCTCCATCGGTGTAACCGTGGCGATCATCTTTGTGTCCTTCAAGATCCTTAAATTCCTGTTCTTCAGAAATTCGGACCTCAGAGGAGACAATATGGCCTTTACCATATTCACTTCGGGAATCGTGTTGTCCATCGGACTCATACTTAGCGAGATCCTTCCATCCATCACAAACGTGATCCGGTTGAGTACTACACAAACCGAAACCCTCGACACGGTAACCATTGTTTCCTATTCGGGCTTATACCTTGGAATCGGGTTTATGATGGCGGTTTTCATAAACGTATCGGCCTTCCTGCTGTTCTCAATCCTCACCCGTGGTATCAACGAGTTCAAGGAGATCCAGCAAAATAACGTGTCCGTGGCCATACTGGTAGTTGCAATACTGCTCAGCATCACGATAATTGTGAAGGAAAGTATTGCCCTGCTCATCAGTGCACTTATTCCTTATCCGGAAATGACAACTTTTTTACAGTAGGATGTAAAGAAACAGTAAATAGTCCGACCAATTTAACATGACGATGAAGCTATGTTAAAGATAGATTCATAATTGGTTGGTTAGTTAATGATGAAGCCCTGCGGTAATCTACTGCAGGGCTTCTATACTCTAAGTGATGGTGAGGATGAAATAATTCTTTTTCCCTCTCTGAAGAAGTACAAACTTATTATTGATTAGGTCGTTTTTCCCGATCACATAATCTTCTGCAACCTTCTCCTTATTCACCGAAATTGAATTCTCCTTCAATGCTCTCCTGGCTTCGCCATTCGATTTAAGGAAACCGCTTTTTTCGGCGAGGGCTGCGATTATGTCGAGCCCGTTCTCAATTTCTGCTGAAGGTATATCCATTTGCGGAACCCCGTCGAAAACATCGAGGAAGGTTGCCTCATCCAGTGATTTCAGATCATCGGAAGTAGAACGCCCGAAGAGGATCTCCGATGCCTTCACCGCGTTCTCGTACTCGGTCTCGTCGTGTACTGTGATGGTCACTTCTTGTGCAAGTCGCTTTTGAAGCAATCTCATATGAGGTGCTTCCCTGTGTTCGGCTATCAAACCATCTATGGTCGGTTTGTCCAGGAAGGTGAAGATCTTAATATATTTCTCGGCATCCTCATCACTGGTATTTAACCAGTACTGGTAGAATTTGTAGGGAGAGGTTCTTTTGGCGTCCAGCCATACATTTCCGCCTTCACTTTTCCCAAATTTACTTCCATCGCTCTTGGTGATCAGTGGACAGGTGAGCGCGTATCCCTTTCCACCGCCTATCCTTCGGATCAGTTCGGTGCCCGTGGTGATATTTCCCCATTGGTCGCTTCCACCCATCTGCAGCGTGCAGTTCTGGTGATTGTACAGGTGCAGGAAATCGTATCCCTGGACCAGTTGGTATGTGAATTCGGTGAAGGACATTCCTTCGGTGTCATCGCCACTTATCCGGTTCCTGACCGAATCCTTGGCCATCATATAGTTCACCGTGATATGTTTCCCCACGTCGCGGATAAAGCCCAGGAAGCTGAACTCCTTCATCCAGTCGTAGTTGTTCACCATCACGGCTTCGTTATCTTCTCCTGAACTAAAATCAAGGAATTGAGATAGCTGCGCACGTACACACTCCTGGTTATGGCGAAGTGTTTCCTCGTTCAGCAGGTTTCTTTCCGAAGATTTCCCGGAAGGATCCCCGATCATCCCCGTGGCACCACCAACAAGTGCAACAGGTTTGTGTCCGCACCTTTGGAAGAAAGCGAGCATCATGATAGGAACCAGGTTCCCGATGTGCAGTGAATCGGCCGTGGGGTCAAACCCGATATAGGCAGACCGCATCTGTTCCATCAGGTGTTCTTCGGTCTCGGGCATCACATCGTGTATCATGCCCCTCCATTTCAGTTCCTCAACAAAGTTTTTAAGCGCCATTTTTAACAATTTCAGCAAATATAACCTGAAGCCCTAAAAGGAGAAAAGAATACTTTAAAAAAGACTATTTTTATGCAATGGTTCTAGTTAGCGGCGGTACAGGATTGGTAGGTTCTCACCTGCTTTATTTTCTTCTGAAAAAAGGCTTGACTGTTCGCGCTACTCATAGAAAGAGCAGTGACCTGGAATCGGTTCGGAAGGTTTTTGGCTATTTCACCGAAGACCCGGACCCACTCTACGAACGCATCGAATGGATCGAAGCCAATATCACGGATATCCCCGCCCTGGAAACCGCTTTTGATGGAGTGACCGAAGTCTATCATGCCGCGGCCTATATCAGTTTTCATCCCAAGCACTTTCAGAAACTGAAAAAAGCAAATATTGAAGGAACCGCCAATATGGTAAACCTGAGCCTGAAACACAATGTGCGCAAGTTTTGTTACGTAAGTTCCATTGCGACCCTGGGTTCTACTTTGGACGGCTCCCTGATCGATGAACAAACCGCCTGGGACCCGGAAGGCGATAACAGCGTTTATGCGATCACTAAATACGGGGCCGAAATGGAGGTATGGCGGGGTTCCCAGGAAGGTCTTGATGTGATCATCGTGAACCCTGCGGTGATCCTCGGTTCCGGGTACTGGAATTCGGGCAGCGGTGTGATCATCAAAATGGCCGCAGGTGGTACTAAATACTACACTTCGGGTGGTGTTGCAGTTGTAGACGTGGTCGATGTGGTTCGCGCTATGACAGAGCTGATGGACAGTGATATTCGCAATCAACACTATGTGCTTTCCGCAGAAAACATGTACTACAAGGATCTTATGTCGAACATAGCCGGGGCTGTTGGAGTCGAGCCACCGGGAAGTTCCATTTCAAAGTGGAAGATCGACCTGTTCCGAAAACTGGACTGGTTGAGTTCCAAACTGTTTAGGACAAGGCGCCGTATGCTGAAAGCTACGGTAAATTCGATGTTTAAGGTTTCATTCTATGATGGAAGTAAGATCGGGAGAGACCTGGGATTTCAGTATACTCCGGTTTCAGAAACCATTGATCGCGTGGGGAAAAATTATATAGAACGATGATCAGTTGGACTCGGCCGGATCGATGAGACCCTTTGCCTTTCGGATACTATCCTGTTTCTTCTGAATCGGGCTTTTCTTCCTGAAATTCACGCTGTCCAGTTCCGCGGCCATTTCAGCAAGCCGCTTCTCGATTTCTACAAACATGTTTTCATACGTATCCAGGTCCGAATTATACCAGGCGTGACTACGCACGAACCTAAGGCTGTCGATACCATATTTATTGTACAGGAAGGAATCCAGCTTTATACCTCGCTGGCGAATGACCTTATTGTTCACGCTCTTCGCTGCATTACTTAGATAGGCATCGGTAAGTATATCGATCATCACATCACGTGCGATAAGGTCGTCCGGCATTTCGGGCTTTTCGACATGCTGACAGCCCAGCATCAACAGCAATATGGCACAACAGAAATATCGCATCATCTGTTAAATGTGATTCGTTCTCCCCTGCTTCGGTTGGGGAATTTATGATTTTCATACGCCAGGCAACCATTTACGAAGGTGTGCGTGACCTTCGATCGGAAGGTACGCCCTTCAAATGGTGACCAGCCACATTTGTACAGAATATTCTCTTTGTTCACAGTCCAGGGTGAGTTGATATCTACCAGAACCAAGTCTGCCTTATACCCTTCACGAATAAAACCCCTGTCCTTGATCTCGAACAATATGGCCGGGTTATGCGCAGTCTTCTGCACTATGGTCTCAATATCCAGCAATCCGTTGTGATGCATCTCGAACAAAGCCGCCAGGGCATGCTGAACCAATGGTCCACCGGAAGGAGCCTCGGTATAGACCCCCGCCTTTTCTTCAATAGTGTGCGGCGCATGGTCTGTGGCGATCACATCAATACGATCGTCATTCAGTGCTTTCAGCAATCCTTCACGGTCTGCCGCGGTCTTTACCGCCGGATTCCATTTGATTCGTGACCCTTTGGTCTTGTAATCTTCATCGGAGAACCACAGGTGATGGATACAAACTTCGGCTGTGATCTTCTTATCTTTTAGCGGCTTCTTCTTATCGAACAAAGCCGTTTCTTTCTTTGTTGAAAGGTGAAAAACATGTAGTCTTGCCCCTGTCTTTTTTGCCAGCTTTATGGCATTCGACGACGAGATGTAGCAGGCTTCCTCACTGCGGATCTTCGGGTGCATCTCCATCGGGATATCGTCCCCGTACTTCTCCTTGTACTCGGCAAGGTTCTTACGAATGGTAGCCTCATCCTCGCAATGGACGGAGATGAGCAGGTCAGTTCTGCTGAAGATCTTTTCCAGGACCTTCACATCGTCCACCAGCATATTCCCCGTACTGGAACCCAGGAATAGTTTGAGACCGGCAACTTTTGTCTTGTCTACCTTCAGGATCTCCTCGAGGTTATCATTGGTGCCCCCAAACATAAAGGAGTAATTGGCCCAGGATGTTTCCGCGGCCCTGCTGAATTTCTGCTCCAGCAATTCGATGGTAGTCGCCTGGGGCACGGTGTTGGGCATTTCAATAAAAGTGGTGATCCCACCTGCAACTGCAGCCCTGGATTCGGTTTCTATCGTCGCCTTATGTGTCAATCCGGGCTCCCTGAAGTGAACCTGGTCGTCTATCATTCCGGGAATCAGATACTGGCCATCTGCGTCGATTACCTTCGTATCTGCCGATTTCACACTAATACTCCCCCCCACTTCCGCGATCCTATCTCCTTCGATCCGCACATCACCCTGGGTGATTGTGCCCTCATTCACGATATTCGCGTTCTTAATCAGTATTGTACTCATCAGATATCGTTAAAATCTGAACCTCCGAACATACTTCGGAATTTCATCGTTATTACTCCGAAAATCGCTTCGGAAATGATTCCGCCGCTCATTTTCGACTCCCCTTTTGTTCGATCGGTAAATACGACCGGCACTTCAACGATCTTGAACTTCGCAAGATATGCCTTGAACTTCATCTCAATCTGAAACGCATAGCCCACGAACCTTATTTTGTCGAGGTTGATTTTCTCCAGGACCTTTCTTCGGTAACAGACGAAGCCAGCGGTGGTATCGTATATGCGCATCCCTGTTATGATCCGAACGTACTTCGATGCCAGCCACGACAGCAATACCCTGCTCATAGGCCAGTTTACCACGTTGACGCCCTTGACGTACCGGGAACCGATCGAAAGGTCGGACCCATCTCTGTAACATGCGTTGTACAAACGGATCAGATCGTTCGGGTTATGGGAAAAATCCGCGTCCATCTCGAAGATATATTCGTAATCATGCTTCAATGCCCATTTAAACCCGGCTATATATGCTGTTCCCAGTCCAAGTTTCCCCTTACGTTCAAGAAGAAACAACCGTTCGCCGTATTCAACCTGAAGTTGTTTTACGCTCGAAGCAGTACCATCCGGGGAGTTATCATCCACAACCAAAATATCGAACTCGCGTTGCAGCGAAAACACATTCCGAATCAGCCTTTCTATGTTCTCCTTTTCGTTATAAGTGGGTATAACCACCAATGCGTTCGACATGGGGTTGAATTTTGGGCAAATGTACCTTTTTTTAACTAAATATTCTGTGCATTTATGACCAATACAACACTTTTTATCCAATCGAAAAACCGCTACCTTTACCAAAAAACAAAGGGCTTGGACTACTTTAGCAGAGAGATCGTTTCCAACGACTGGGCTACATACCTGCTGGTTCTGTGTGTACTGCTGTATTCGCTTTCGCGATACTTATATCCCCAGCGGTTCCTGGAATTCGTGCTACTGCCGATCACCAATAAATATTACCTCGTTCAGGGTAAGAATAACGAAATATTCCACCCCTTCAACATCATACTCTTCGTCGCGCAGGTTATTTCGTTCTCATTGTTCATCTTTCTTCTGATCCGGACCTGGGACCCTGAAATCGCTGCCGGCAATAAATGGTTGTATGTACAAATAGCCACAGGTTACGGCGCATTCCTGCTGGCAAAGTATTACCTGGAGAAGATCATTAGCTCTGTTTTCGACCTGGAACCGTTGTTCGATCAGTACCTTTATGAGAAAATAACATACAGGAACCTGCTCGCAATTGCTGTATTCCTGGGCAATCTTGCCTTCTTTTATGTGTATGAACCCAACTTGAACGTTCTGCTTATTTTCGTGGGAGTCATTGTGATACTCAATGCCATCACAATATTTTACAGCTATAAAACGAACGGAAAACTGATTTTAAGGAATTTCTTCTATTTTATTTTGTATCTTTGCGCACTTGAAATTTCACCCTATTTTATTCTTTACAAAGTATTTATAGACTAGGGTGATTTTTAAAAAGGTAGCCTATGAAAGTGAAGACTATTCTGGTTTCTCAACCGGAGCCGAAAGTTGAAAACTCTCCTTATTTCGACCTGATCGAAAAGCAGAAAGTAAAGATCGATTTCAGGCCTTTTATTCATGTGGAAGGAGTTTCCAGCAAAGAAGTTCGATCGCAGAAGGTCGATCTGGTGAACTACAGCGCCATCATTCTTACGAGCAGGAACGCGGTTGATCACTTTTTCCGAATCGCCGAGGAAATGCGATTCAAGGTGCCGGACACCATGAAATATTTCTGCCAGAGTGAGGCTGTGGCATACTACCTTCAGAAATACGTTGTATACCGAAAAAGAAAGATCTACGTTGGAAAGCGAACATTCCAGGAGTTATCTCCACTTATCAAGAAATACAAAACAGAGAAGTTCCTTTTACCTTCTTCCGATAAACTGAAACCTACCGTACCGGAGATACTCGACGAGTTGGGAGTTAACTGGAAGCAGGCGACGTTCTATAAGACCGTAGTGAGCGACCTCAGCGACCTGAGGGATGTCTACTACGATATCCTCGTGTTCTTTAGTCCGAGTGGAATCCAGTCACTGTTGGAAAACTTCCCCGATTTCGAGCAAAATAACACTAGAATTGCTGTCTTTGGGAATACTACCATCCAGGCTGCCACGGATCACGGCCTAAGGGTAGACATCAAAGCTCCGACCCCTGAGACACCATCCATGACAATGGCCCTTGAAAAATACATCAAGGAAGCGAACAAAAAATAATTGAGACTTTTATCCATAAAAAAAGCGCTGATCACTCAGCGCTTTTTTTGTTGCATCATAAATGATCAAGCAATTTTTGGAGCTCCTGCCATGATCTCTTCATTAGCGTACTCCGCGAATTTCTCGAAATTATCATTAAAGGACCTGGCGAGTTGCTCGGCCTTTTTATCGTAAGCTTCTTTATTTGCCCAGGTATCCTTCGGATTAAGTACTTCAGAAGGTACATTCGGACACTCCTGCGGTATGTTAAGTCCGAATATCGGGTGAGTTCTGAACGGAACATTATCCAGCTTACCATCCAGGGCTGCATCGATCATCGCCCTTGTGTATTTCAGCTTCATTCGGGAACCGGTACCATAAGGACCACCTGTCCATCCCGTATTCACCAGCCATACATTTACACCGGCCTTCTGCATCTTCTCACTCAACATCTCGGCGTACTTGGTTGGGTGTAATGGCATGAAAGGTGCTCCGAAACAGGCTGAAAAGCTCGGAAGTGGCTCATCAATACCTTCCTCGGTACCCGCTACCTTGGCTGTATAACCGCTGATAAAGTGATAGGCAGCCTGACCTGGGGTTAGCTTTGAAATCGGTGGCAATACCCCGAATGCGTCGGCGGTGAGGAAAAATATGTTCTTCGGATTCTCCCCGATGGAAGGCACCTGTATATTGTCGATATGGTAGATAGGGTAGCTGACGCGAGTATTCTGAGTGATACTCGAATCTTTGAAGTCCACACTGCCATTATCATCCATGATCACATTCTCGAGAATAGCTCCCGGCTTGATAGCGCGGAAAATATCGGGTTCGTTCTCTT
This sequence comes from Bacteroidia bacterium, assembly GCA_030431695.1. GTDB lineage: Bacteria > Bacteroidota > Bacteroidia > Flavobacteriales > Flavobacteriaceae > Pukyongia. The sequence goes on from JAUIIU010000004.1 coordinate 14,077, forward strand.
CAGTAAGATCAATGACCTTAGCATAACAACCACCCTCGAAATTGAATACTGTATTCTCCGATGTCCAACCGTGCTCATCATCTCCAATGAGTTTTCGCTCCGGCACCGCCGAAAGTGTCGTTTTACCTGTTCCGGACAAACCGAAGAACAAGGCGGTTTCTCCATTCGGTCCAACATTGGCCGAGCAGTGCATCGGTAAGGTGTTTCTGAAGACAGGAAGTTCAAAGTTAAGTGCGGAGAAGATCCCCTTCTTGATCTCACCGGTATAGCCCGTACCTCCGACAATCGCCATTTTCCTGGTGAAGTTGAGGATGGCAAAATTGTGCTGTCTTGTTCCGTCTTCATCAGGAACAGCCATAAAACCAGGGGCATTCACCACGATCCATTCGGGTTGAAAATCCTCCAACTCACTCTCTTCCGGACGCAGGAACATATTGTAAACAAATAAATTGCTCCATGGGTACTCGTTGATCACCCGTATGTCGGTTCGGTAGTTAGTGTCGGCACAGGCATAGCTGTCCCTCACATAAACGTCTTTACCGGAAAGGTATGCTGTGATCTTCTTATAAAGTTTATCAAACTTATCGGGGTCGAAAGGCTTGTTAACCTTCCCCCACCAAACCCTGTCGCGGGTGATGTCGTCTTCAACTATAAACCTGTCCTGTGGTGATCTCCCGGTGAATTCCCCTGTGTCGATCGCGAGCGCACCGGAGTCGGCTTCGCGTCCCATACCTTTTTCAAGGGTTTCGTTGTGTAATTCTTCAGGGGTTAATTGGTACTTTACATTTGCGTTTGTGATTCCGTAATGTTCGAGCGAAATCGATTTCGAAGTTTGGTTATTTTCGACCATTATTCAGATGTTGTTGTGGGCTACAAAAATAACAAAAAGGCCTTAGAAAGACGTGAAATTTATGATATTTATCCCCTGTTAATTGTTAACAATCCATAGGCTAGTCGCAACCATCCCACGATAAATAACAACCCGCCCAGCGGGGTAACAGGCCCCAGGAATGAGACACTGAATGACAAGAGGCTTTTCAGGGATAAAACATATATGGAGCCTGAAAAGAACAGAATTCCGAAGATAAAAAAACGAAAGACCCACTTTCGGGTTGATTTCGGAATTGCCGCAGCAAATCCAAGAACCAACAAGCCAAGTGAGTGATACATCTGGTATCGAACCCCGGTGTTGAAAGTAGCGATCGCTTCGGCATCTACCAACTTCTCCAGACCGTGGGCTCCAAAGGCGCCTAGACCAATGGTCAGAGCTAATAACAAAGCGGCCGTAACGGTTATTTTTTTATCGAATTCAGGCATAATAAGAGCGACATTTTTGGTAATTTCGTATAGGGGAAAACAGGGGGTTAAAATTACGAAAAACCATTAGATGAGAAACATTTTAATCATCGGCGCGGGCCGCTCGGCTACAAGCCTGATCCAGTACATATTAGACAAATCCGAAGAACAGGACCTGCTGGTAACCATAGGGGATATTTCTATTCAAAATGCAAAGCGACTGGCAGGTGGGCACCCAAACGCAGAAGCGTATGTACTCGATATTCACAACGACCAGGATAGGAGGAATGCTATCAAGGACAGTGATATTGTGATATCTATGTTACCGGCTCGCTATCACATAGAAGTGGCCCGCGATTGCCTGGAATTCGGGAAGAACCTTGTTACCGCTTCCTATGTAAGCGACGAGATGCAATCCCTTCACCGCAAAGTGGAAGCCAAAGGGCTTGTATTTATGAACGAGATCGGTGTGGATCCCGGGATCGACCATATGAGTGCCATGCAGGTGATAGACCGGATCCGCGACGGCGGGGGAAAGATGCTGATGTTCGAATCGTTCACCGGCGGACTGGTTGCCCCTGAAAGCGACGACAACCTGTGGAACTATAAATTCACCTGGAACCCCAGGAATGTGGTACTGGCCGGGCAAGGCGGGGCAGCAGAGTTCATACAGGAAGGCACCTATAAGTACATCCCCTATCACCGGTTGTTTCGTAGGACGGAATTCCTCGAGATCGAAGGTTACGGACGCTTTGAAGCATACGCAAACCGGAATTCACTGAAATACCGTAAGATCTACGGACTGGAAGACATACTTACCCTCTATCGCGGAACGATCCGCCGGGTTGGGTTCAGCAAGGCGTGGAATATCTTTGTGCAGTTGGGAATGACGGACGACAGCTATATCATCCCGAATTCGGAGGAACTGTCCTACCGACAGTTCGTAAATCTCTTCCTTCCGTATTCACCAACTGATTCCGTGGAACTCAAGCTCCGACACAACCTGAAGATCGACCAGGACGACCTGATGTGGGACAAGCTGGTAGAACTCGATATCTTCAATAAGCAAAAGAAGATCGGTATCAAGGAAGCTACCCCGGCTATGGCACTTCAGAAGATACTTATGGACAAATGGACCCTGAAGGAACACGAGAAGGACATGATCGTGATGTACCACAAGTTTGGTTACGAGCTCGAAGGCAAGAAGAAACAGATCGATAGCTATATGGTGATCAAGGGAGAAGACCAGACGTATACAGCTATGGCCAAAACAGTTGGATTACCTGTCGCCATTGCAGCACTGAAGATCCTGAATGGTGAGATCACCACTCCCGGCGTTCTTCGACCAATCGCCAAAGAGATCTACGAGCCAATCCTGAAAGAACTGGAAGAACACGGGGTAACCTTTAACGAACACTTCGCAGATTACCTGGGGTATAACCCTGAAGGTGTAGGAGGCTAAGAAACTTTAATTTGTTGTCACTTCGAGTGATTATTGGACCAGGTCCAATAATCGTATCGAGAAGTATTCTTTGTCTGTTCTCGATACGATCAGCCTCCGGCTGACCACTCGAACCGACAAAATCTTAATCTCTACCTCCCATAAACATACTGATAAAATATAGCAGCGTTGCCAGGGATCCAAGGGCGGCAACAACATAAGTACGGGCGGCCCATTTCAGGGCATCTTTTGCTCCTGCATACTCCTGTTGAGTTACCATATTGTTGTTCTGAAGCCAGGCCAATGCACGATTACTGGCATCGTACTCTACTGGCAAGGTGATGAACGAAAACACCGTAGTCATGGCAAACAGACCTATCCCGACAAGGAAGATCCAGTTTCCGAAGGCCACCCCAGAAAAGGTGAGTACCAGACCGGCCATGATCACGAAGTTCGAAAGTTTACTGGCTACGCCTACCATCGGCACTATGGCCGAACGCATCTGCAGCCAGTTATAGGCGGTCGCATGTTGCACTGCGTGTCCGCATTCGTGTGCAGCAACAGCCGCCGCAGCCGCATTCCGTTGCATGTAAACACCTTCACTTAGGTTTACGGTCTTGGTTTGTGGATTATAGTGGTCTGTAAGCATTCCCGGTGTAGAAACTACCTGAACATCATAAATGCCATTATCGCTGAGCATCTTCTCGGCGATCTCCTTCCCGCTCATTCCGTTTCGCAACGACACTTTGGAATACTTCCTGAATTTACTTTTTAATTGTCCGCTTACGAGCATGCTCACCAAAAAGATCACCCCGGCAAGCAAATAATATCCCATCATAGCTTTTTTGTTTTTTAATTGAATTAAATATACAACCTATATAGCAAAAAGTATGCTAAATTTTAGCCAACGATATTCACGATCTTACCGGGCACTACGATCACCTTCTTTGGTGTGCGACCCTCCAGATAATGGGATGTCTTCTCATGTGCCATTACGGCAGCCTCTATGTCATCCTTATTCATATCGGCCGGTAATTCCAGCTTAAAACGCATCTTCCCGTTGAAGGACACCGGGTATTCCTTGGTGCTTTCCACCAGATAGCTCTCCTCGAACTTAGGGAAGGGTGCTTCGGAAATACTTTCCGAATGACCCAGCTTGCTCCATAGTTCCTCGGCTATATGCGGTGCATAAGGCGAGATCAGGATAAGCAGTGGCTCGAGTATCTCTCTTGCCGAACACTTCTGAGCGGTAAGTTCGTTCACAGCGATCATAAAGGTGGACACCGAAGTATTAAAACTGAAGTTCTCAATATCTTCTTCCACTTTCTTGATGGTCTTATGGAGCGTCTTCAGGTTCTCTTTTGAAGCGGCTTCATCGGTCACCTTGAAAGCACCATCAGTACCAGAATGATACAGTTTCCACATTTTCTTCAGGAAACTGTGTACACCCGTGATCCCGGCCGTGCTCCACGGTTTAGCTTGTTCCAACGGCCCGAGGAACATTTCATACATTCGAAGAGTATCGGCTCCGTAGCGTTTACAAATGTCGTCCGGGTTTACCACGTTGTATTTGGACTTGGACATCTTCTCTACTTCCCTCCCTACTTTATATGTACCGTCGTCTTCAGTAATGATTTCCGCGTTCTCAAATTCCGGGCGCCAATGTTTAAAGGCTTCGATATCGAGTTCATTCGACAAATTAACCATTGACACATCGGCATGGATGGGTTGAACGCTGTAGTTTTCTTTTTTTCCTTCGGAAACCAATACATTCTCTCCTTCCACACGATACACGAACGCACTCTCCCCCAGTATCATCCCCTGGTTTATGAGCTTTTTGGCGTGTTCATCAACCGAAAAATAACCGCGATCGTACATGAACTTGGTCCAGAAACGGCTGTACAACAGGTGCCCGGTGGCGTGTTCGCTACCCCCAATGTAAAGATCCACATTCTCCCAGTAGTCCAAAGCAGCCTTGTCTGCAAACTCCTTATCGTTACGCGGGTCCATATAGCGGAACATATAGCAGCTGCTTCCTGCCCAGCCCGGCATGGTGTTCAATTCCAGTGGGAAAACTGTGTTATCGTCGATCAGGTCATTGCTCACCACCTCGTTCTTCTCCACATCCCATGCCCAGACATCGGCACGGCCCAGGGGTGGGTCACCATCCTCTGTGGGCAAGTATTTTTCTACTTCGGGAAGTACCAGCGGTAGATGCTCGGTTTCTATCATTTGCGGCAACCCGTTCCTGTAGTACACAGGAAAAGGTTCTCCCCAGTAGCGCTGCCTTGAGAACACGGCATCCCGAAGCCTGTAGTTCACTTTCCCGGTTCCGGCGCCTTTCTTCTCTAATTCCTCGATCACTTTACGAGTGGCATCCTTAAAGTTCATGCCGTTCATAAAGTCGCTGTTCGTGATCACCGTATTTTCCTTATCCATAAAGGCTTCTTCGGAAATATCCACGCCCTCAAAGATGTTTGGAATTGGCAGTTCGTAGAACTTCGCAAAATCGTAATCCCGCTGATCCCCGCAAGGAACCGCCATTACAGCCCCGGTTCCGTAACCGGCAAGCACGTAGTCCCCTATCCAGATCGGGATATCCTCACCCGTAAACGGATGAACGGCGTAGGCGCCCGTAAACACTCCCGAAATGGTCTTCACATCGGCCATACGTTCTCTTTCACTTCGTCTTGAAGTGGCTTCAACATAGGCCTCTATCTCTGCTTTTTGCTCCTCTGTTGTGATCTTTGATACAAGGTCGTGTTCGGGAGCTAAGGTCATAAAACTCACCCCGTAGATGGTATCGGGACGGGTAGTGAATACTTCTATCTTCTCTTCTTCCCCTTTCACATCGAAAGTCACCATGGCTCCTTCCGAGCGTCCGATCCAGTTGATCTGTGAATCCTTCAACGGTTGCGGCCAGTCGATCTTTTCAAGTCCGTCGAGCAATCGCTGCGCATAGGCGGTGATCCGCATGCTCCACTGCATCATTTTCTTCCGGATCACAGGATAGCCGCCCCTTTCGGAAACGCCGTTCACCACCTCGTCGTTGGCCAGAACGGTCCCCAGTTCCGGGCACCAGTTCACCTCGGTCTCAGCGAGATAGGTAAGTCTGTACTTTAGTAGAATTCTTTGTTGTACTTCGGAAGTATACGCCTTCCAGTCTTCAGCAGAAAACAATTCAACATCATCATCGCAGGCTGCATTCACCTTCGTATTTCCTTCCGAAGAAAATATAGCGATCAGCTCTCCGATACCTTTCGCTTTATCGGCATCATAGTCGTACCAGCTTTCGAACAACTGTATAAAGATCCACTGCGTCCATTTGTAGTATTTGGGGTCGGAAGTTCGTACCTCCCGGCTCCAGTCGAAGGAAAAACCGATCTTATCCAACTGCTTCCTGTAACCCGCGATCTTATTTCCGCTCTTATCAACACCGCCTTCAATATTGACCATAGTCGTCTGCGCAGGATGCTGGCCGGTTTGAATGGCATACTGCTCTGCAGGCAAGCCAAAACTATCGTACCCCATGGGATGCAGCACATTGAAACCCTTGTGACGCTTATATCTGGAATACACATCACTGGCGATATACCCCAGCGGGTGACCCACATGCAGTCCCGCACCCGATGGATAAGGGAACATGTCCAGTACATAGTACTTGGGTTTGTCACTTTGGTTGCTGGCCTTGAAGGTCTCGTTCTCGGCCCAGTATTCTTGCCATTTGGCTTCTATGTCGTTAAAATGATACTGACTCATAACTCGTATTGCTGCGAAGGTGCAAATTTAAGGTTTCTGGACAGATGAAGCCTTGTTTCGGTTTAAAAATTGGGATGGAGCAGGCAACCGGAATACAGTATCCACAGCATGGACAAAATAGCCGAAATGTTCATCGCGATACCGAAGAGTTTCATCTGGAAGACCGTATAGGGTCTTCCCCGGAACAGGAACAACAGGTCGACCACAAGCCAAAGCGCGAATACAGCAAGGAATCCCGACAGGACCAGGTCGTCAAACCAATAGTAGAGTATGTACACCTCCACGATCAGCAGTCCCATCATGATTAATTTCGAAGGTATCCTGCCGATCAGGGTGGCAGTGGTTCGTTTCCCGGCTTTCAGGTCGGGTTCTATATCCATGATCTCACCGGCCATATGCGCCTGGAATGCAAACAGGCAGAGATATACAATGGTTTGCCAGGGGATCATGTCGAGTTCATTCAGCAAAACACTGAAAAAAGTCGTGAACACATATCCAACCTGGATAATGATCTCGAAAGGTGGTCGTTCCTTGAACCGAAAAGGCTTGAAATTGTACAAAATATTCACCCCGATCATAAAGGCAAGGAGCAACATCATTCTATAGCCCTCAAGTATGGAGAAATAAATGATGAATGGCACTATTACCAAGGCGATCTTTTTAGGAACATCCCCCAATTCCCGCTTCGAGAAACTCGCCCCGAACAGGAAATTTCCTTTCCGTTCGTTAAGTGCGTCGGCTTGCGTATCATTGTAATCGTTTAGTCCGTAGACCAGGTAGTTAAGCGGAAACGTGACAAAGAAGAGCCCGATCCAGAAGACTGGCTGCTTCCAGAATTCAGCATCAAAACTAAAAGGAACGAGGTAGATCCACACCGTGGGAAACCAGAGTCCGGGCCGTGAGATCTTTAATTCCTGAAGTGGCTTGAAAGCAGTGATAGTTATGAAAATTATACCCAAAAATAAACCTATTTATAAGATTGTTGAAACTTTCTTCGTTAGAGTGATGAAGAAGTGAAATTCATTGTATTTTTACTTCTGAAATTCACCATGCATGGCAACATCTTTTGAACGATACCAGAAACGTCGGCTTATCTCATCTTACTTTTCGGTGGTCATCAGTATAGGGCTGGTGCTGTTTCTCCTCGGACTGCTCGGGTTATTGGTTCTTAATTCAAAACATGTGGCCGATCATTTCAAGGAGCAGGTACCCATAGTGATATTTCTGAAGGATACCGCCAAGGAGGTCGAGGTCAACCAATTGAAGCAAAGCCTTGAAATGGCCGATTATACCCGCTACGCAAATTTTGTGAGCAAGGAAGAAGCTGCCGAGGAACATATGGCTGAGATTGGGGAAGACTATGTTGAATACCTGGGCGAAAATCCGCTCCAGGACAATATAGATGTGCGATTGCGTGCAGATTACGTGACTCCCGAAAAAGTGGAGGAGATCATCGCCGAACTCAGGAGCAAGCCATTTGTGGATGATATTGGTTACGACAAACCCCTTATCGAACAGCTTACCAAGAATGTGCAGCGAATCAGTTTCTGGGTACTGGTGGTGGCAGCCATCTTCCTGGTGATCGCCATATTGCTTATCAACAGTTCGATACGTTTATCGGTCTATGCCAAGCGATTCACGATCAAGACAATGCAGATGGTTGGCGCAACCAAACGCTTCATCCGGCGTCCTTTTATATGGAATAGCGTCCGACTGGGTATTATAGGTTCCATCCTTGCGATGGGCGGAATGGCGGCCATATTGTATTACCTGAACAAGACGTTCCCGGAACTGGGACTTGCCGATGATACCGTACTGATCGTTGGATTGTTCGTCTTCATCTTCCTGATGGGGCTTGTAATTACCTGGGTGAGCACGTTTTTCGCAACCCAACGCTTTTTAAACCTTCGAACCGATGAACTATACTATTAAAAAGAATGTCTTTCTTATAGCACTGCCGGTATTCTTGCTTATATCAGTGCCGTTATTCATGTCGGGTTGTATCATCCAGAATGCGCAACCTGAAGACTGCGAAGTTGTGGAGGTGGTATTGACAGAGGTCAAGGAAGGTTCCTCCTACGATATTGTTTTCAGCGAGGGGAATAAAGATTTCTACTACATCAACAGGGGGCTGGAACAGGGTCTGACCATTGAAGACCTTCAGCAACAAGTATTGAATAAAAAGGTTACCTTGCACCTGTATAAACTCTGGTACGGAACTTCCGAGCATATATCACAATTAAGTGTGGATGGAAACGTTCTGTTTACTGAATTCAACTGATCATGGGAGAAAAAAAACGCAAAGAAGCAGCAAAGGTCAACAGCTTTGTCTTTGAGAAAAAGAACTACAGCTTTATGCTTATTGGTTTGGCGTTCATCGCACTCGGGTTTATCCTGATGGCGGGTGGCGGCAGTGACGACCCGAATGTGTTCAACCCCGAGATCTACAACTGGCGACGTATTCGTCTCGCCCCGGCACTTGTCCTGATCGGTTTCGGGTTCGAAGTGTATGCCATACTGTTGAATCCTCGCAAAGAAGAATAATACATGGACATCTGGGATGCTGTGATCCTTGGCATTGTCCAGGGTTTTACTGAATTTCTACCCGTTTCTTCCAGCGGCCATCTCGAACTGGGCAAGGCCATACTTGGCGATACCTCGGTTCCGGAGGAAAGCCTGTTATTTACCGTTGTCCTGCATTTCGCAACCGCGCTGAGCACCATTGTCGTATTCCGAAAAGATGTTTGGGAGATCATTTCCGGACTCCTGAAATTCAAGTGGAATGAAGAGACCAAATATTCCGTGAAGATCATTATCTCTATGATCCCGGCTGTCGTGGTCGGACTCTTTTTTGAAGAGGAACTCGAGGCTTTTTTTGGTGGAAATATCGCCTTCGTGGGAGCTATGCTGATCGTGACCGCCATACTGCTATTCCTGGCGGATCGTTCCAAACATACCGGTAAGAAGGTAACAAATGGTAACGCTTTCGTGATCGGTGTTGCACAGGCCATTGCAATGCTACCCGGTATCTCCCGAAGCGGTGCGACCATATCAACCTCGGTGTTGTTGGGTAACGATAAAAGCAAAGCTGCCCGCTTTTCATTCCTTATGGTTGTGCCCTTGATACTTGGAAAGATCGCCAAGGACATCTTCAGTGGTGAACTCAGCACAGATAGCACCAATTTCACTACCCTTGGAGTTGGTTTTGTCGCTGCATTCGTCTGCGGACTCATAGCCTGTACCTGGATGATCAAACTGGTAAGGAATAGTAAATTATCCTATTTTGCGATCTACTGTGTGTTGATCGGCCTAACCGCTATCATCGTAAGCTTCCTGAACTAATGACAGCTGAAGATTTCCTGAACGGGCAAGTAATCCTAATAGACAAACCGCTGGAGTGGACCTCCTTCCAGGTGGTGAATAAGTTAAGGTGGTTGCTGAAAAAAAAATTCGGGCTAAAAAAGATCAAGGTAGGCCATGCGGGAACCCTGGATCCGTTGGCCACCGGGCTGCTTATCATCTGTACTGGTAAATTCACCAAGAAGATCGAGGAATACCAGGGACAGGAGAAGGAATACGTGGGGACCGTAACCCTTGGAGCTACTACTCCCAGTTACGATATGGAGACCGAGATCGACCGTGAATATGACATCTCACATATCAATCATCTGATGATACACGATGCCAGGGTTCAGTTCATAGGAGAAATTCAGCAAAGACCACCGGTATTCAGTGCATTGAAAAAGGACGGTAAACGGCTGTACGACTATGCCAGGCAGGGAAAGGAGGTCGATGTACCATTGAGGACAATTACAATTTCCGAATTTGAGATCACGGGAATAGCGAAACCCCTTGTGGATTTCAGGGTGGTGTGCAGCAAGGGAACCTACATTCGCTCCCTGGCACATGATTACGGCAAGGCTTTGGGTGCTGGGGGCTACCTTTCAATGCTGAGGCGAACGCGAATTGGCGAATTCAAGGTAGAGAATGCCATGGATATCGAAGCTTTCGAAGCTTCACTAGCAAGTTAAAAAGCTCACAATCTTCTGGCTTTTAAGCTGTTTTCGAATATTTTTGTATCATTGTTGAAGTTAACGCCCCATGAAGTTTGACTATTCATATCGCGCCTTCATTATCACCTGCCTGCTGTTCGGAAGCCTTTTTCTGATCCTGTATTCGGCCAAGCTGGGTGCCGGATTCCCGGTGGATGAATCCTCCTATAATATTGAATACAACGACGAGCTCCCGATTCCCGAGGAAGAACTCGCCAAATTGAATTCGGAAGACCTGAATATTGAGACCACCAGGGCGTATAACGCGGCCGAAAAATTCATTTCGGCGCTCGAAGCTTCAGAAAACAATGTAGACGATAAGATAGCTGAAATGGACGCGGCCATTGGAGATACCGAATTCACTTCAGAAGAAAGTATCAAGGAAGCCCGGGAGAAACTTAAAGAGACCCGGGATCTCGCCAAAAAGCAAAGGAACTCAAAAAAGAAGAGCAGCGGCTCCGGGAACCGGAACACCACTATCAGTTACGAACTGGAGAACCGCCGATCCCTGATCATTCCAAATCCCGTCTATACCTGCGATGCTGGCGGAACTATAGTCATTAATATCCAGGTGAACGCCCTGGGTAAGGTCACTAAAACAAGCTTCAATAAAAAGGCGTCCACCACAGATAACGGCTGCCTGATCGAGAGCGCTGAAACCTATGCCAGGCAGGCTAGGTTCAATACGGCTCCCAAAGTGGATAGCCAAAAGGGAACCATCACCTACAATTTCCCGGGACAGCGGTGATCAAAGAAGCCTGGCGATATCACTCATGATACCCTGGCCCTTGTCTTTATTGTACCAAACCTGCAGGTCTTGTTTGAATTCGGGCGTTAATTTACCGTGTTCGGCTTTAAAATTCTCGACCATTTTGGTTACTTCGGAAGGCCTGGAACCCCATTCCCATACGATCTCATCACTATTCACATCTAACGCCACTAATTTTGGGATAGAGCGTGTTCCATTTGTAAGAAATTCGTCCATCAGATCCGGATGCGTATCCCTGTAGATCAATTTCAGGTCTATTCCTTCGGATAATTCCGCGAGTTTGTTCAATACCGGAATCGCATGTGCCGCGTCACCACACCAACTCTCGGTGATCACCAGCCAGGTCTGCTTACCTGTAAAATTCCTGAATTTATCCGCAACCTCATCAGGTATGATCAATTTTTTATCCCAGCGATTCATCCGGGCATTGTTCAGTTTTGTAAACTGAGTATTCGCCTCAGTTTGCTCCGGGCTACTGCTTAAACCTTCACTGGCCAAACGAGTAAGCTCTTCAGAATAGGTATTGTAATCCATCGCCTCACCCAGTTTTTCCTTAACCAGGCTAAGCTTCTTTTGATCCGTTAATTCCATTAATTTTTCCATAAGTTATGAGTCGGAAAAATTTAAAAATCTTACTAACTTTCCTATGACAAAAATCAGTGGTTATGACAAAAATTCGATGTGCCTGGTGTGGTGATGATCCCTTATATGTGAGTTACCACGATAGTGAATGGGGTGTTCCTGTAAAGGATGATGCTACTTTGTTCGAGTTTTTGATACTGGAGACCTTCCAGGCTGGCCTGAGCTGGATCACCGTACTAAGGAAGCGGGATAATTTTAGGAAGGCCTTTGATGATTTCGACTACCGTGTAATTGCGAAATACGACCAGGCAAAGATCGATTCGCTGCTGCAGGATGCAGGTATCATTCGGAATAAATTAAAGATCAGGGCAACCATCACCAATGCCATTGCATTTATGGAAGTTCAGGAGGAGTTTGGCAGTTTCAGTAATTATATCTGGAGTTTTGTAGACGGCAAACCGATAGTGAACTCATTTAAAAGCATGAAGGAAATTCCTGCGAATACCGCCCTCAGTGATACTATCAGCAAAGACCTTAAAAAACGTGGGTTCAAGTTTGTTGGAACAACTGTAGTCTACGCCCATATGCAGGCCACGGGAATGGTTAACGATCATGTGGTAGATTGTTTCAGATACAGGGCATTAAGCACCTAGGAAGTGCTTATTTTTAAAACTTTTTATTACTGAAATTAGTTAGACTCCGCCAGGACAGGGTTCAGGTAAGCATTACTCTCAACGTCCAGTTTGAGGGCTTTCAGGGTTTGTTTGTAGCGAAATTTCAACATAGGATCCTTTAATCCTTCTGTTTCGAACAACTTCTCATACCATTTCTTGGCTTCAGCGTGATTTCCTTTGAAATAATGACCATTCCCAAGTTCCTTGTAGATAGTAGGTGTTCCATAGCCCTCTTTCACTACCTGTTCATAAACGGCGGTACGATCCACATCCTTATTTACATCAGTTGTCGATTGAGCATAACTACCCATTGATACACCGATCAGGAGAACTAAAGTACAAGTGAAAAGTCGATTCATTTGCGGGGCGTAAGAAAATTCGCAAGCTAATATGCTGATAATCTGCTTAAAAACCAAATTTTTTCGACAAAGTACAATTAACACGTGTATAATCGTACTATCATCGATGTGTGAGCCCCGGTAATTTGGGTGATTCCTATAGTTTAACCACCTTTTTAGTGGTTCTGCCAAAGTCACCTTCGAAGCTAACAAACAAAGTCCCTCGCCACTGCGGATTAAGCCCCAGGGTGAAGGTACCGTTTCCATTTTGCAGCTCCGTGATCACAAGCTGTTGTCCAAGGATATTGTGAACTGTAACAGTGATAGGCCCCGGCAGATTATTCAGATTGAACGATACCGAATCATTGGTAGGATTCGGGAACGGAGCCGATATACGATTCGCACCCAGGTCATTTGTCCCCAGGATCTCAGTATTGATCGTCCAGAATCCTTCCGGCGCGACTATAGGCCGTGATAAAACCTTTCCTGAAACTGCCTCAGCCTCGATATAATACTCAACATCCTCAGATCCAACGGACAGGTCGATTGTCCAGTTGTCCCCGGAAGCATTCGTCATGGCCGTTTCATTCCAACCACTGCTGCCCGCTTCACGCCAGAACACATCAACCGCGCTTACACCGGAGTTATGCTTCACCATGGCATCAAGGGTCACATCTGTATTCACATTGGCCTGGTATACCGGCTGATGAACTATCCACAGAGGATCATCAACTCCTATGGTATGGGTAATACAGTGTATTGCACCCACAAGGGCGATAAGGTTCTCTCCGGGGTTATCCACGTCGATCCCTACAATGTTATAACCTGGCATCATTTCCTGCCACTGCGCCAGTGCCGGACCATCAACCTCCGGCCGGTAAAAGGGTATCAGGATGGTTTTATTGATGAAGATAGAATTGGTGAAATTACGGTAATATCCTCCCGTATCCGGATAGGCACCACCGGAACTCGGCGGGGCATCGATCCATTTCACTCGGTATGGCGTTCCGAATGCCGATTGAAAATTATTCAGAACATAGTCGATATTAGTTTCAATTTGCGGACCGTCTGCCACTCCTTCAGGATATTTACTCACGAGCAAGGTCTCCTCGTCCAGCAATTTCATGTGCATATCGATATGGTTGATCACATCATACGGCAGTGGTGTCATCTTAATATAATTATCGATACCCATATACTGTTGCATGATATTGTCGATCTGCGCTTCCGTTTTTGCTGAAACTCCGTAAGGGTTACCAGGCGCGTTCTCATTCAGTACTAATTCCGATGCGAACGCATTTCCCAGGCCATCCGACATATAATTCCCTCCTGTGTTCACGAGGTCGTTTGGTGCTGTATCTGTAATGTATATCGGCATACCAACCAAGGCCGCATGCGCAGATGGCATAACATTATCCAGGGGCCTCGGACGATTGTATATCCAGTCTGTTAAGGCTCGCTCCCCTACATCATCCGAATAGATCGTGTTACCGGCATAGTCGCGAATCCAGATACTGTTCGATGGTTCATTCATGAAGGTCACATTGGTAAGGTCAACCCCGTTCGATTGCAGGTAGTTGGATACCGAAGCCTGGTTTTGGGTAGTGATGATCACTTTACACTCTTCCACGGCTGCAGCCACGATCTGCCTCAGTATATTCTGGAAGTTCGGTTCCCAGGTAACCAAGAGGTATTCCACTTCTTCCCATTCGGCGGCGGCCCGCACCGGACCCGCAGGGGGTGGTGTCATTCGAGTACCCGTAAAATTCACTTCGGAAATGATCGATCTCTCGCCTTCTGTAAGACCTGCTGGCAATACTTCTGTTTGTTGGGCGATCGAGAATGTTGAGAAAAGTCCGAGTAGGACTGAAACTAAGAATATGGGGTAATATCGCTTCATCGCAACAATTTTACTTTTGGTTCACGAATATACGGCTAATTTAAAACATTTTAAACCCCGGGGCTAAGTGCTATTCAGGTAGGTTAAAAATGAATCCCTGTCAATTTCCTCGGCCCCCATGCGTTCGAGGTGTTCGGTGTACATCTGGCAGTCTATCAACTTATAATGCCGGGATTTCAACCGCTCCGTAAGGTAATACAGCGCAACTTTCGAAGCGTCACTTTCAAGGCTGAACATACTTTCCCCACAAAACACCCCGGCCTCCGCCAGGTCAATTCCATAGAGACCTCCTACGAGTTTTTCATCATCCCATACCTCGACCGAGCGAGCCCAGCCATCATTGTGCAATTCGATATAAGCGTGTAGCATGGCTGCGGTGATCCAGGTTCCGTTCTGGTCGTCCCTTTCGATGGTGGCACATTCCCGGATGACCTGTTCAAAGGCCTCATCAAACGTGACACGAAAGTGGTTTTTTTCTATTTTCTTCCGAAGAGACCTGGAAACGTACAAATTATCGGGAAAAAGGACCATGCGAGGGTCCGGACTCCACCAGAGCAGAGGTTGCCCCTCACTGTACCAAGGAAAGATCCCCGACCTATACGCCAGCTTAAGTCGCTGCGTAGACAGGTCTCCTCCTACCGCCAGTAAACCTTCTTCCGAGGCTTCGGAAACATGGGGAAACCATAGCTTTTCTGTCAGGAAATTCATAATTACACCAGCAGTAATCCGACAAGGAACACCACGCTTCCCAGTATCATCGCAAGTAAGGTATAGGGAAGGATCTCCTTTGCCTTCAGTTTTGTAATTCCGAGTAGCGGTAAAGCCCAGAATGGCTGCATCATATTCGTCACCTGGTCACCGTAGGCGAGGGCCATGATGGCTTTTGGAAGAGGCACACCCAATTTAAGTGCCGATTCTACCACCACGGGGCCCTGTACAGCCCATTGTCCGCCACCACTAGGCACAAAAATATTGACCAGACCCGCACTGAAGAAGGTATAAATCGGAAGTGTTGTTTCATTGGCAATGGAAACGAAGAAATCCGAGATCTGAACTATCATTCCACTGTCTCGCATGATGCCCATGATCCCGAAATAGAGCGGAAACTGTATCAGGATACCGGCAGCACCACGGATGGCTTCATCCAACGCATTCAAAAAGCTGTTGAAACTACCGTGCAGGAGCAGCGCCAGTCCGAACATGAAGAAATTCAACATATTGGGCGTGATGATATTCCTGCCCAGCGCTTCGTAATACTGGTAGAAAAAGGCCAGTAGAATGATAATACCGAAGGCAATGCCAAAAACCGGCGATCTGTCGATCCTTTCGGCGCCTTTTCCCTGGTTTTCTTCGGAATGGATCCCGGTATAAATAGGCAGGTTAGTAGTTGTTGCGGTAGACTTCTTCCCCAGGAAGTAAAGCAGCATGGGTACAACGACAAGTATGATTCCGAAGAGAGCAAGATTGAAACCACTGAAAATCGTCTCGCTGAAGGACACCACATCTGGCAATTGTCCGGCCAGGCTGTTGTCGCCAACCCCCGCCATCAGACTGGCAAGATGGCCGCTTTCGGCCACTTTTAGTGGAGCCGAACCACTCATCCCACCATGCCAGATCATGAATCCCACATAACCGGAAGCCCCAACAAGGGGGTAATTGATCGCAAAACCGCGAGTTTGGGCCGCCTCGGCAACCTTCCGTGCCATGATCGCCCCGAATATGAGCCCCAGCCCCCAATTGAAAAAAGAGACAACCATGGTCGACACACTTACCAGGACCACGGCACTTTGAGTAGAGTTCACGAGGTTTGTGAGGAGTTGTATCAGTTTGTTGATCGGTTTGCTGAGAACCAAAATATGACCAAGCACCAGGATCAGCATCATCTGGTAGGCGAAAACCAACAGCGAGTTGTTCCATATCCCGTTCTCCCACCAGGATAGAATAGCCAGGAAATGATTCTCGTCCTTAGGAGTATCGGTGAATACCAGGGCGAGAATGATGGTTAGGACAGAAAGAAGGATCGCGATCGCGAAAGGAGAAGGTAAAAACCGCCTGAATATGGTCTCGATCGTCCGGGTGATGTTCATACTGCTAAAATAAAAAGAATCCCGCTACTCGCGTCCGAAGCGGTATGTAGCGGGATCTGATTTGTGTATTCCTGAATTAAAACGGCAGATCGTCGTGATCGTCCTCGTTGAAATCGGAGGCAGGTTCGAACGCATCTTCAGGAGGTAAAGGAGGCATATCTCCCGAGACCGCCTGGTCCATATTCTCGATGCGCCATCCCTGGATTGAGTTAAAATATTTTGTCTCGCCCTGAGGGTTCACCCATTCGCGCCCTCTCAGGTTAATACTGATCTTCACATTCTGCCCTACCTGGAAATTGTTCAGCAGGTCTGTCTTATCCTGCACGAATTCGATCATGATATGCTGAGGATATTGTTCTTCGGTGGTGATGACCACTTCCCGTTTCCTGAACCCGTTGTTTCCATAGGTCTTGGTTTCATCTATCATTTTGATTTTTCCCTGTACTTCCATCTTTTGTAATTTATTAATCGATTAATATATTCCAGGCGCCATCCACATCGCCTTTCAACAACAGTTGTTGCGCTTGTTTTTGTTTCTCTTCTGAAGGGCTCATATCCATCCCGACACCCTGTGGTAATTCATCCACATTGGCCAGCATCCCAAGATCATTCCCGGTTAGCACCTTGCTTCTCCTTACGGCTTCGGGCAGGGCATCCACGCCTATCCCGAGGGTGCTCAATGGTTTTTCTACCTCGAAGAGCCCGTTTTTAGCCCTGCTGTACCAGTTTCCACCCATTCGGGCCACGGTATCGATCTTCAGCGGATCAATCACACCGTTCTCGTCGAGGATATTTTCGTGCATATGTAATTTCAGCACTTCACAGATCACGAGGTTCCCGGCGCCCCCTTCTTCACCTAATGCAATAACCTCATTCACCTTACATTCGAACTGCACCGGAGCTTCTTTTACCCTGGGTGGCCGAATTACTTCTGAAGGAATTTCCGTAAAACCTGATTTGGTGAACTCATTTACGCCTTTGGGGTATTCGGTAGAGGACAACGACATTTGCTGCACCATATCGTAGCTCACAATGTTGATAACTACTTCTTTGATCTCCAGGACATTTTCTAATGTGTGTTTGATTGTATTATCCCTGACCCTTCGGGCTGGCGAAAAAATCATTATTGGCGGATTCGCACTGAAAACATTAAAGAAACTGTAGGGTGAAAGGTTCACCTGTCCGTCCTTATCGATCGTACTCGCAAAACAGATCGGCCTGGGTGAGACCGAGCCGAGCAAATAACCGTGTAACCTTGGAGTTGGTATTTCTTTGGGATCTATTGTGATCATCGCCCACAAAGGTACCCAAACCCTGAGGGTTGTAAAAATTTGACGTCACAATAATATTAACATATTTGCTTTATATTTATCAAACTTCAAACCCGTTTACGGGTTAGGAAGAAATGATTCTTATGCAGAATAAAAAATCGCTCCTTCGTTGGTTCTTCGTTTTTCTTTCAATTGCCATAATCACACTGATCTTGTGGAATACTTATGTGTTCTTCACCCAGCTGAAGGACAACGAACGAAGTAAAATGCAGATCTGGGCAGCCGCACAGAACGAATTCTCTCAAACCGACCTGGAGTCGGATGAGGACATCAGCCCCATTGTGCTACAGGTGCTTCAGGGTAATATCACGACACCGATGGTGGTATACAGTCACAAGGAGGATACCTACGATGTGAGGAATATAATTGAAAAGGAAACGGATCCCGAGAAGCTTCGGGAGCAAAGGAAAGAGTTGGCGGAGCAATTCAGCAGTGAATACAAGCCTATCGAGATCCGCTATAATGATGAGGTATTGCAAACCATTTACTACGGAAATTCACCCATCATAAACAAACTGAAGTACTACCCGATCGCCCTGATCCTGATCATCCTGCTCTTTTTTACCGCCTTGTATTTCTTCTTCCAGACCTCGAAATCTTCGGAACAGAACAAGCTCTGGGCCGGGATGGCGAAAGAAACGGCCCACCAGATCGGGACTCCATTGTCGTCACTCGTTGGGTGGACAGAGATCCTCAAAGAGGAGCAGGTGAACCCAAGTTATATTGATGAGATGGAAAAGGACATCGACAGGCTCAAGACCATTACCGAACGATTCTCCAAGATAGGGTCGATGCCTACCCTTACCAAGACAGATATTGTGGCCGAAACACGAAATTCCTTCAGCTATTTGAAGAGTCGGACGTCCAAGCTTATCGAATTCGAGCTGCACCTCCCTGTTCATCCTGTTTTTGTGAACCTGAACCCCCAACTTTACAGCTGGACGATAGAAAACCTTGTGAAGAATGCTATCGACGCCATGAAAGGCAAGGGAAAGATCACTATCAGTATTGAAGCCATGTCGAAAAACGCGCAGATACTGATCACGGATACGGGGCGTGGAATTCAGAAAAGAAACTACAAAAAAGTATTCACCCCTGGATTTACTACCAAAACAAGGGGCTGGGGACTCGGTTTGTCGCTAGTAAGAAGGATCATTGAGGAATATCACAACGGGAAGATCCGCGTTTCGAAGAGCAGCATTGGTGAAGGCACCACCATGGAGATACTACTTAAGATCGTTCGATAATACTACAAGTTAAGCTGAATCTGCTGTGCCAGTTCGGCCATTTCTTCGGCCGTCATGGAAGTTTTATGTTGAAAGGTCATTTCTTTCATCTCATTGAGAGGTATAAGATGAACGTGTACATGAGGTACTTCCAGGCCGATCACGGCCATTCCCACACGATCACAGGGAACGGTCTGCTCCAGGGCTTTAGCCACTTTTCGGCAGAATCGCATCAGGCCTTCATAAGTAGTGCTGTCCAGGTCGAACAGCCTGTTGACCTCAATTTTGGGAATGCAAAGTGTATGTCCCTTTGCGTTCGGATTAATATCCAGGAAAGCCAGGAAATTCTCATCCTCCGCTACTTTGTAGCAGGGAATCTCTCCGTTCACTATTTTCGTGAATATGGTTGCCATTTTAGTCGCGTCTTATTTCAAGCACATCGAATTTCATAGTTCCGTTGGGAACTTGTATCTCGGCGGTCTCACCTACTTTCTTGCCTAATAATCCTTTACCGATAGGTGAATCTACAGATATTTTCCCGGTTTTCAGATCGGCCTCACTCTGTGCTACAAGTTTATAGGTCATCTCCATACCATTCCCCTGGTTCTTGATCTTCACAGTGGAATGCACCAGTACTTTCGATGTGTCAAGGGCAGATTCATCTATAAGGCGGGCATTGGCAAGAATCTCCTCCATTTTTGAAATGCGCATTTCCAGTAGGCCCTGTGCTTCTTTCGCCGCGTCGTATTCGGCGTTCTCACTTAAGTCTCCTTTATCCCTGGCATCTGCAATGGCCTGGGAAGCCTTGGGACGTTCCACATCCTTCAGCTGATTCAATTCGTCTCTTAATTTTTTTAGTCCTTCCGCAGTGTAATAGGATACTTTACTCATAACTTCATCGTTTTAACTAAAACACAAAAAATCCCATACGCGACGGGATTTTGCGGTTCAAAGATACGAAAAAATAGTTCTTCTTGATTTTTCGTACTTTTCGAAACTCAAAAAAATAACCTATGAAAATTAAGTTTGTTGCGCTTCTCATACTGCTGGCAATGGTTTCCTGCAAAAGCGATGACGGCGGGGTTCAGGACAATAATCCGTACCTCACGGATCCTATCGTAAATCTGAATCTCAACCTGAACCTGCCGCAATATGACCCCCTGAAGTTTCCAGGCAACAGTCTTGTGATCACACAGCAGGGTATAAAGGGGATCGTGATCTACAATGTGAACAACGACCTCTATACTGCATCCGAACTAAGCGACCCCAACCACATCCCGAACAGTTGTTCGAGAATGGAGGTTGATGGTATCATCGTACGCTGTCCATGCGAGAACGATGATAACGAGTACGACATAGTCACCGGGCAGCACAAGACCAATAATAACGCCTATCCCCTTCAGCAATACAGGATCGTCCGAACCGGCGATGTAATACAGGTTACCAATTAGAACAGGATCGTGGCGCCAAGCAGGAAGTTTATCGTTGCCTGCGGATAGAACCCGGCTCCTTCAACCGTGGTCACAGTACCCGGGTTACTGAAATCATCATCATAGGTAAAGAAATAGCCGTTTGCCACATACTCCACGTTGAAGATGTTATTCACCAGGGCAGAAAGCACCACAGACCGGGCCAGCGGCACTTCATCCAGTTCATAAACCACGTTGAGGTCGTTTATGAAATAGCTGTCCAGTTTCGAAACCTCGCTGTCGATATTCCCCATATACTGATCACCAACGAACTTGGATAACAGGGCTACCCGAAGATTCTTTACAGGGCGGTACTCAAAACTATTCCCACCAACAATGGCCGGGGAGAATGAAATGTTGGTATTTCCCAGGTTGACCAACTGTCCGTCCCTTGAAGTAACAAAATCAACATTCTTGTTTGAACTCAGTGCGATATTAGGCCTGATCACAATTGTTTCTGAAACAACTACGGCAGCATCAACCTCCAGGCCAAGTCGGTAACTTTTTCCACTGGTAGCACGTATCGGAGCTCCAACATCGTCGATCTCTCCAGTAAGCACCAACTGATCGCGATAGTCCATGAAATAGGCGTTGGTATTCACCTGTATTTTTTCCGAATTGAACCGCCAGCCTAATTCATAGTCATTCAGGCTTTCGGGACTGAAGATCCCCTGTTCAAAATCGCTTCTGCGGGGTTCCCGATTCGCTCTTCCGTAGGAGGCATAGAACTGGTTGGTGCCATTCAGTTCGTAAGACAAGCCCGCTTTTGGGTTGAAGAAACTATAGTTTTCGGATATCTCCAGGGGAACTTTATCGGAAGTTAGTCCGGTGGTTTCATAATTGATGAACCGGCCCTGGAGGTCCGCATAGACCGACCATTTTTCGTCCAGTTGCCAATTCGCCTTAGAAAAGATCGTGAACTCACTTTTTTCACCGTTTCCGAAGTAGTATCGATCCCGGATGGATGTATTTCCGGAGAACTGCGACCAGATGACTTCCCCAAAGTGATCCCCGTCGTAGAAGCTGTAAAAAGCACCGGATGTAATATCGAAGCCCGTTTCCTTATACTGCACGTTGGCATTGATGGCATAAAAATCGTTGTCGAGCCAACGTCTTCGGATCAGGTCGGCATTCGTAATGGTTTCCCCACCTATCTCGATCGAGCCTATGCCGTGGAAATCCAGGTCGCCATCTTCCTTAAATTGCTCGAAATAGCCCCTTCCGTAGGTATAATTAAGGGAAATGTTCGAACTCCAGTGATTGTTGTACCGCTGGTTCCACAGCAACTGGTAATGATCCTGGGCATAATTGTCCACTTCATTATCGTAAAACTGAACCACTCCGTTTGCGTTGGTATACATCCCGGCCGGGTTATAGGTCCTGTCGTTAGCCAGGGTTTCCGCATCGATCCCGAAATAAGCCTGGTAGGTCTCTTCCCTCCCTCCAAAGGCAAGGAATTTCAATTGGGTATTAAAGTCGCGGTAGGCCGCCTGCAGGAAATACGATCTTAGGTCGGAGGTGGCGCGATCCACATAGCCATCGGAGGATATTTTCGACAGTCGCCCGGAAACCTCGAAATGGTCACTCAGCAGGCCTGTACTGAACCTCAGGGTATGTTTCAGGGTATTGTAAGATCCGACGGAATTTGCCAATTCGGCATAGGCCTCATCTGAAATAGCATCGGTAAGGATGTTCAAACTCGCACCGAAGGCACCGGAACCGTTAGTAGAGGTCCCAACACCCCGCTGTAATTGCAGACTTTGAATAGAAGAGGCAAAATCGGGCATATTCACCCAAAAGGTTCCCTGGCTTTCCGCATCGTTGTATGGTATTCCGTTGAGCGTAACATTAACGCGTGAAGCATCACTCCCCCTCACACGGATATAGGTGTAGCCCACGCCGGCGCCAGCATCACTGGCAGTGACAACGGATGGCAGGTAATTCAGCAAAATAGGGATATCCTGTCCGAGGTTGCGCTGCTGGAGTTCCTCCTTTTCGACATTCGAATGGGTAATTGGCGCATCTTCCTTCACACGGATGGCCTGGATAAGTACAGCATCGAGATTCTCAACCTCGGTGGAATCCACTGTAACTTCCTGGGCGATTAGAAACCCGGGGAGAACCAGAAAAATGGACAAAAATGATAACAATTTCATTCGTATTGAATTTATACGAATAAAAGGGGCTGTTATTCAGTGTTAGACATAAAAAAACCTACCGGGTCATCCGATAGGGGTTTCATTGAAGAACCGATCCGGTTCTATCCCTTAACAGCATTACCTGTTCAGGTTCAACGGGTATGATCTCAGCCAAAACTAGTGTTTAGTATTAAGATTTAAATGTTATATCATTTTTAAACTTAAAACTTAACATTAGTCAAGCACCCCTTTGAGATGTAGGGCAAAGTTACGCAATTAATCGATGCCGGGTGGTTTGCGTCTAGATTTTTTGAGTGCCTGGCGCTTCTTACTCTCCAGTCTTTTCTCGATAGCACTTCTGCTGGGCTTTGATTTCTTCCTGGTCTTTCGAACTTTAAGGTTTTCAGTTATGATTTCGAGCAGTCGTTGTATCACTATAGCTTTGTTCCTGTGTTGCGAACGGGTTTCACCGCAATGTAGTACTATAAAACCTTCCGAATTCAACCTGTTGCCGAGGCGTTCCAGCAACCTGGTTTTCTCTTCATCGGAAATCGCCTCAGAGTCCCCAATATGAAACCGGACCGATACTTTACTGGAGGTCTTGTTCACATGTTGCCCTCCCGGACCGCTGCTACGGGCCATCGTAAACTGAAGTTCCCTGATGATTTGCTCGGTATCCATCAGGCGTTGGGTCTGTGTTCCCTGTTTAGCAGATCGTTCACGGTTTTTACCGGGTTGAAAGTTTCCAGCGGCACTTCTACGAAGGACGTGTTCCAGTTCGCCATCCCGCCGTTCCAGAGCCCGGGAAGTTCCAAAGCTTTAACGGGGACACCGCCTTCCGATTTCATGGTGATGATACCACTACGCGGATCGCTGAATAGTTTCAGGTCGAATTTATTTCCTTTATAATCACGCACCCCGCAAACAATATCCACAGGATTGAAGTGGGTGGCATCATTAACGATGGCAGCCATATGGGGATCATCCATGGCGATCTGCGATTTCTCCACGATCTGCAGACTCACCCTTCCGTCCTCACTTTTTACCCAAAAAGGGCCTCCGCCGGGAGCGCCGGTATTCTTGACCACCCCACAGACCCGGATCGGACGGTTCAGGATGCCAAACAACCTGGCCTGGTCTTCCGGGATATCCTTGATGCTAAGTTCATTCCACAGGAACGACCGTATTTCCTTTATAATTCCTTCATCTACTTCCTCCTGTTCCAGCATTCCCAGGTAATTGAATACTTTTTTCTGGATCCAAAGTAGTTTCCCACCCAACAGTTTTTTATTGTGAATAGTAGTGTCTGTATACTCTTCAGCAACAACATTGTCGATATTCTTGATAAAGATCAGGTCCGTATCCACCTCGTTCAGGTTTTCGAGCAATGCGCCGTGGCCTGACGGGCGGAAGACCAACTCACCATTTTCATCACGGAATGGCCTGTTGTCTTCGGTTACCGCAAGGCTGTCCGTTTCTTTTTTCTGAAAGGAATAGGAAATATGGAAATCCGTTTTGGTTTTCTTACTTACGCGTTTCCGAACAGACTCAAATGCTTCCTTAAAGTAAGGGACGTGCTTTTCAGAAAAGGTAAAGTGAAGATATGCGTCATCATTTACCGCCGAATAGTGGGCCGCCTCGAACAACTGTTCCTCGAAGGCAGTGGTATAGTACTTGGAATATTTATGAAAAGGTATCAACCCCTTGGGTAAATTCGAGAAATTCAGTCCTTCAGGTTCCAGCATCATTTTTACGAACCAGTGCATTCGCTGCCCTTTGCTACTCTTTTTGTACTCCGGGCAATGTTTGCGGATCATCTTTCTCACCTCGTTGATGAATGCGAACTCCTTCGAATGCTTGATGAATCTTTCCAAGGCCGCAGATGGATTATTGGTGAGATAATCTCTAAGTGATTCTTGTTCCGGGTTGTAACTTACGAGGAAATTATGAAGGAACTCGAACATCCTGGTGGCTGCCCCCGATGCAGGTACAAATTTCACGATGTCCAGACTATCCTTTTGCCGTTCAAACAGGTCCACGAGTTTAACCTGACCTCCTTCAGGGATGACTTCAATTCCATTCCCTACCGAAGCTGCGGTAACTATATCGACAGGTGGGATTCCAAGGGAGAAGGTTTCTAATTGTCGGTAAATGGTTTGAAGTGGTATTCCGTGATCCTTTATTTGTTGCAGATCCTTTTTTGTTAACATTATCTCCCTAGTAATTTTTCTGTTATTGCAATGGCTTTCTCCAAACGCTCCAACTTTCCTCCACTCAACTCATGGTAGGGAATGCCATTGGATTTTAATTCGTTCTCAAAAATACGAAATATGCCTTTTCGCTCTTCGGGGCGATCCCGAAGGTCATCGGGCACCCATGGTGTGTCCACGAAGGTAAGAAAATACAGGTCGTAACGATTCTCCTGAACTGCATTTCTTATGGCTTCCGGACAACTGCCGTCGTAATAGTATTCGGAATAAACCTTCAGTTCCCGCAGGTCCGTATCACAAAACAGTACTTCCTCTGCATTTTTAGCCTTTAAATTCTCTGAAGCGATCTGTCCTTCGGCTATGGGCAGAAGGTCATCCCAGCTCACTTTCTCCCCCGTCCGGTCCCACTTTTCCTGGAGGTATTCCCGCATAAACTCCGGCACCCATTCGGTTCCGAAATGATCCGCCAGGGCCTCGGCCAGGGTAGTCTTCCCGGTGGATTCGGGCCCAAATAACACTACTTTCAGGCAGGTTGCTGGTTCTTGTCTAAGTGTTTCTTCCATGCTAGATAACCCTGGATGGCCAGGACGGTAAAAATAAGGTATTGAAGCGACAACATTCCCCAGCCGCGATACGCATAAAGGGGAACCGTGATCACATCGGCAAATATCCAAAGGGTCCAATTCTCCAGTTTCTTATTGGCCATATACCACATAGCCGTAAAAAAGACCCCGGATGTAAAGATGTCTATATAATTGGTGGGCCCAATTTCCGTGCCATAGGCGGTGTACACACCATAGGTAATAGCCATGGTAATGACGAAGAATCCAAAACCGATAAGCTTTTCCCTGCTGCTGGTTTGGGAGACCGGAACCACAAGTTTACCGTCTTTTCTCCTTGCCCAGTTCCACCAACCATAAATGCTCATGATAGAATAGTAGAAATTCATCATCATGTCGCCCATCAATTCGTCGTAGAGGAATAGATACACTGTGATGGTTGTAGCGATCAGGCCTGTAGGATAGACCAGGATATTCCTTTGTTTGGCATATACCACGCTGGCGATCCCGAACACAAAGGCAATGGCTTCAAGAACGATCAAATAGCCTTCCCGCTGGTAATAAGGTTCGAGGAAAAAATCAAAAATGGGGCTCATAGTCGCTGCGATCTGTCTTTACGATCTTCATGTGGATCAGGCCTATGTCGATGGCCCCGAAAACATCTTTTATTTCCGAAGTAAGAACTCCCATAACTTCGTCGTATTCCCCAAATACCTGGGTACTGAGAGGATTTTCCAAGATGGTAAGCCCGCTCGAACGAAGTGCTTTGATAAATCGAATGATATGAGGTTCGAAATCATCCTGTAAAGGCGATAGTGTAAGATCAACGGATATTTTCATAGGCTGAATCAGTTCTTTTCATAAACGGTTCCCATCACAACCATATCGGCTCCGGCATCATAGGCCCGTTTCAATTGTTCTTTGGTTCGTATCCCTCCACCCACGATGAGCGGAATCTCAATTTCTTTGCGCACTGAACTAATTATCTCCGGTCTTACCGGTTCTATAGCACCACTACCCGCTTCCAGGTAGACCAGTTTTTTACCGGTAAGTTCTGCGGCTACGGCCGTATCCACGATCCGCCCCGGATCCAATTGGGACATGGGAAGAGTTTGAGTAACTCTCGAAACCGCCGAATCATTCCTACCATCTACCAGTATGTAACCAGTGGGGATCACTTCCAGGTCGACAGACCGTAACATGGGTACGGCTTTGATCTGTTGATGCACCAGGTATTCCGGGTTATCCCCCGAGAAAAGTGTTAGGAATAGTAAGGCATCGGCATTCCTGGAGATCTGGCTAACGTCGCCTGGGAAGAGGACAATGGGCTTGGAGGTGTATAATTTCAGAGCATCCACCAAACGCTGGGTATCACCATCAGCCACCGTACTTCCACCTACAAAGAGATGGGTTGTTTCTGAAGGCAGGCTGCGCAGGAAAGCTGCGGCAGTCTCCGGATCGAATTTCTCAGGATCCAGCAATACGGCAAGCAGTTTTCGTTTTTCTGAAACGGCCTGGACTATAGCCTTGTAGGTGTTCCGGATTCTCATTGGCTCTCTTCAGATATTAGCGCGTAGGCACAGGTGAATCCTTCAAATTCGAGCATGGACACATTATACGACTGCTCCTTCCCGTTAAACGAAACAAATGCCGAGGTTCTCAGTTGGTCCATATCGAATTCTTCAACATAGATATGTTGGAGGAAACTCAATCCGGGTGCAGCAAAACTCTTGTACAGGCTTTCTTTAGCTCCCCAGACCATTGTAAGTTTTCTCATGATCAGTTCTACACTCTCAAGGTGCCGGTATTCCTCGAAAGGCGTAAATTTATGGGCTATCCTTAAGATCTTCGGACGCTGCTTTTCGATATCGATCCCCACTTCCGCACCACCTATGATGATCGCAGAAAAGATAAAGGAGTGCGTAATGGAGATGAACCTGTCGTCCTTTAAATGTGGTTTCCCCTGTTCGTCGTAATACAGGTCGTGATCCGTATAGCCTTCTTCAGCAAGCAAGTGACGAATACTCATAAAACCCCTGCGATGCAGGTCGCTCTTCATACCGTCCACTCTTTCCCGGCAATTTTCAGTTAAAACAATGCCTTCGGAAAGCTCCTCGAAGGACTCTTCTATCTTCCAAATGAGCACTTTAGTCCTTGCGTCAACTGTTATTGTTTTGTAAAGCGGCATTAATATCTAAGGGATATTACGTATTTTTGCAGACCGAAATATTTCGGAAGTAAATTGATAAAATCAAAGATACTAATATGTCAACGAAAACTGTGCCTTACGTAGCTTACAAAGTAAAAGATATTTCCCTGGCCGACTGGGGACGTAAAGAGATCGAATTGGCAGAGGCAGAAATGCCCGGCCTTATGTCGCTGCGTGAAGAATACAAGGATGTAAAACCACTTAAGGGAGCACGAATCGCCGGATGTCTGCACATGACGATCCAAACTGCGGTTCTAATCGAAACCCTCATAGAACTTGGTGCCGAAGTTACCTGGAGTTCATGTAATATTTTCTCTACACAGGACCACGCCGCTGCTGCGATCGCTGCTGCCGGTATCCCGGTTTATGCCTGGAAAGGGATGAACGAGGAGGAATTCGACTGGTGTATCGAGCAAACCCTTTTCTTCGGGGAAGAACGTCAGCCACTGAACATGATACTTGATGACGGCGGCGACCTCACCAACATGGTTTTCGACAAATACCCTGAGCTCGCTGCCGGGATCAAAGGTCTTTCGGAAGAAACAACCACAGGGGTACACAGACTATACGACCGCATGAAGAACGGTACCCTGGTCATGCCGGCCATTAACGTGAACGACAGTGTGACCAAGTCGAAATTCGACAACAAATACGGATGTAAGGAAAGTGCCGTGGACGCAATCCGTCGCGCAACCGACGTGATGCTTGCCGGAAAGCGAGTTGTGGTTTGTGGCTACGGTGATGTGGGTAAAGGAACTGCTGCTTCTTTCCGAGGAGCCGGTTCTATTGTAACCGTAACAGAGATCGACCCGATCTGTGCACTTCAGGCCGCAATGGATGGTTTCGAAGTAAAAAGACTGGAGACCGTTGTAGAAAAGGCAGATATTTTCATTACGACCACCGGTAACAAAGATATTATCCAGGGGCGTCATTTCGAGGCCATGAAAGACAAGGCTATCGTTTGTAATATCGGGCACTTCGACAACGAGATCGATGTGGCATGGCTGAACGCTAACCATACCAAAGTGGAGATCAAACCACAGGTGGACAAATACGACGTGAATGGCAAGGATATCATTCTTCTTGCTGAAGGACGCCTGGTAAACCTTGGTTGTGCTACAGGACACCCGAGTTTCGTGATGAGTAATTCTTTCACCAACCAGACACTGGCCCAGATCGAGCTTTGGAATAACAGTGATAAATACGAAAACAAGGTATATATGCTTCCGAAGCACCTGGATGAAAAAGTAGCCAAGCTACACCTTGAAAAGATAGGTGTAGAGCTTACCGAACTTCGGGAAGAGCAGGCCAAATATATCGGTGTTAAGGTTGAAGGGCCTTATAAGCCGGAGTATTACAGATATTAGATTTCTAGATTTCTAGATTATTAGAAACGAAGATTCTTGGAAAAGCCTCACCATTGGTGGGGCTTTTTGTTTATTGGGCTCTAATACGGTCCGTGAGTATATTGATAAGAAAAGTGAGGGCTGCGATTCCTTTATTTTTTCCTGATGACCAGGCTGGTTACGTCTCCCGCTTCCAAATTAGTGAGCCCATCAATAACGGTATCGTCGTTCAGGACGAGTTCTAGTTTTACCGTATTGGCACCTATGCTCCCACTGCTCAATGCTTCGATACGCACACTGGTCTCAGGTTTTTCCAAAGATATCAGAACTTCTCGAGGCGTATTCTTAACCGTATAGTCTTCCAGTAAAATAGTATCGTCGACCCACATGGAAATCCGGTCACCATCTTCCTGCCCGGCATCGTACAACCTCAGCATTATCGAATCCTTTTCGACAAAAACACTTAACACCTCGTCCTTATTCAGCATATTTACCCTGGTACTTTCCAGGTCCTTCACAAGGTTCACCTTGTCTCTTTTTTCTTTGCCGATAAGAATAGTGCGGTCGATCTTCCTGTCGAGACGCTTTGCACGTTTCAGCACCTTATTGAAGCTCAACATTTCGATAGTACCGTCGATGCAGGATTCTCCATTGTCGTAAAGTCCTTCAAAAGACCCCTGTATACCCTGTCGGTCGTCCAGTTTTTTCAACCTCCCGTTAAAATGAACATAGCAAAAATCGTTTTGAGTCACATAGGATTTGGTGTAGATAATACCGCTCTCATAGAAATCTATTGCATCCTGCTCTGCGTCATAGGTACCTGTGAGATACGACATGGTCTCATGCGACCCTCCAAGGTCGGTCACCGAGTATCCCTGGAGCAAGCCATCCGTTTCGCTGAAAGTTATCTTATAGGAAATGAAAGCAGAATCATTTAGTTTGATCGCACCTATGTATTCATAATCATTTTGGGCTGAAGCAGTTACAAAAAGAAAAAGCGCAAATAGAAGAACTACTGGATTTAATTGCATTAAAAAGTTATCTTTAAAGAATACAAGTATAACCAAAAATCTATTCATTTATGAAGTTGAAAATTATTATGTCGGTTGCCTTCCTGCTATTCGTTTCGAGTCCGACCTTCGCATCGTTTCCAGTTGAAAGAACGGCCGAGACGACGGTTCAGGCCTCGGATCAGGATGCAGCTGAATTTAATCTTGAATCCCCTGCGGCTTCGGCAGTTGGGGACGACATGTTGGTCTCGCTCCTGTTGTGGTTCTTCCTCGGATGGGCGGCGGCTCACCGTTGGTACCTGGGCAGCCCGGTTGGCTGGAACATACTGTTTATAGTCACGGCTGGCGGACTTGGAGTCTGGTGGCTTGTGGACGGGATCCAGATCATTACCGGCACGTATTGATCATTCCGGTAAGTTCAAGTAATAAAAAACCCCGACCATCCGGCCGGGGTTTTTATTTTGAGATAACTTTTATCTTATGCTTCCGCGTGGGGAACCACACTCACATACGATTTGTTGTTCTTTTTCTTAGCGAACTGTACGATACCATCAACTTTTGCGTGAAGGGTAAAGTCTTTCCCTGCGTAAACGTTTTCCGCCGGGTGATGTTCCATTCCTCGTTGGCGTACGATGATGTTTCCGGCAATTGCCTCCTGTCCACCAAAGATCTTAACGCCTAATCGTTTCGATTCCGATTCCCGTCCGTTCTTCGAACTACCTACTCCTTTTTTATGTGCCATAATTAAGAGGGTTTTATATTATTACTTGCTTAAGGCTTCAATCAATTCGGCTTTCTTCATACTTGAGTAGCCGATAAGACCTTGAGCTTTTGCCAATTCTTTTAGTTCAGCAACTGTCATCCCTGAAAGATCCTTAGTCGCTTTCTTTGCTGTTTCCTTCGGAGCTTCGGTCTTTGCCGGTGCTGCCTTTTTAGGTTCAGCCTTTGCCTTCGGAGCTTCTTTCTTAGGCTCAGCTTTCGCGGCTGGCTTTGCGCCTGAGGCCACAATGCTTTCGATCACTATCTCCGATAGTGGCTGACGGTGACCGTTCTTCACACGGTACCCTTTTCTACGTTTCTTTTTGAAAACGATTACTTTATCACCTTTTAGGTGCTTAACGACCTTAGCTCCAACCTGAGCGCCGTTTATAGCCGGGGCGCCAACAGTAACTTTGTCACCATCGCCGATAAGAAGGACATTGTCGAAAGATACTTTCTTTCCTTCTTCAGCGGCAAGACGGTTTACAAAGACCTTTTGATCTTTCGCAACTTTGAATTGCTGCCCTGCTATCTCTACAATTGCATACATAGCGTATCGATTAATTAATTTGTTTTTAGCTTCCCTTAAGCTTTCTACTGCTTTAGAGGGGTGCAAATATAATTCTAAATAATTAATCTACAAATTGTTTACTGAAAATAAACCCTTGATTTTATTGATGTTTCGGATTCCACGATTCCTTTAGCAATTGCATGAATGCAAGGGTAAGAATAAAGGTCGTGGATAAACCCATTATAAGCAACGAAATGATCAATATAAGAGAGCCTTTGTTAAAGTTCAGGTTCCAGGAATCGAGGATGGCAATGGCAAATTCCTTATCCACCTGGAAAATGTAAATCGCCATAAAAACCGTAAATAATATGGACGCGACACCCCCGGTGAACAATCCTAACTGAAAACCATCCTGGTATTTGAAGCTGGTACTGTTCAACTTGTATTTTTTCAAAGCGAAGAATATTCCCCCACCTATCAATACACCATTAAGAGCGCTTAAAATTGGGTACTGATGCAATCCAATAAGCTTAGTGAGTAAAAAATAAGCGATGAGGACAAGCGCAGTACCAATACCATAAGTTGTATATATCTTTCCCATGACACAGCTGCTTTGATGTACTTAAATTTCGGAAAAAAATATGAAACTAACTGATATTTAGCAGTTTATTGTCTTTTATTAGACAAATAAACACCTGTCAGGATCACTGCTGCAGCCAGGGCCTGCAGGATATTGAACTGTTCACCGTCCACCAACCCCCAGCCTACGGCCACGATCGGCATGGTATAGGTCACTGAAGAGGCAAATACAGGGCTGGATATTTGTACCAGTTTATTGAACACCACCTTTGCCAGGGCCGTACCGATTAGCGAAAGGATCACAATGTATCCTGCCGAGATCTGCATCTCCCTTGATGAAAGTATCGTCTCGAAAAACCCCGAGAAATACAGAATGATGAGGCCCGGAAGGAATACGAATATGAAATTACCGGTGGTAACAGCCAGGGCACTGATATCGTTCAAATACTTCTTGATGATATTCACGTTAAAGGCGTAGCCAATCGTTGCCAGCAGAACAAATCCACTGTACCAATAGTTCATTTCGCCATTCAGCGAATCAACAGCCTGGGCCTGCTCGAACAAATTCAGGCCGCCATAGATCAGTAATAATGTTCCCACAAAACCTATCACCACTCCAAGCAGCTGTCTTTTTGTCGCCCCGATCGCAAATAGCAGGGAACCAACGATCACCGTGTTCAGAGGCGTTGTAGAATTGAGAACTGAAGTGATGCCGCTGTCGATATGATTCTGCGCCATGGCAAACAGGAAAGGAGGGAAAAACGAACTTACAAAACCCGAAATTGCTACCCACAACCAATGCTTTCTCTTGATCTCACGAATACTTCGGAAACCAACAGCAAACAGGATAAGGGATGTGAGGACAATGCGGAGAGACCCAAGCTGATAATCTGTGAGCCCTACCAGTCCTTTTTTTATAAGGATGAATGAACTCCCCCAGATCATGGAAAGGAGTATGAGATAAAACCATTTCTGCCTGTAGTTGCTCATCTCTCAAAAGGATGCTGTAAAAGTCGGGAATTAAGTGGAATCCTGACACTTTTCAGGACACCCTTTTTTTGAAAGTATCGGATAGATCAATTCCTCCAGTAAACCGATTCCATGATCCTCCTGATATCCTCTCGTAAGTATACCACAGCGGGGTAAAGTGAGTCGAACTTCGGTTTGCTTTCGAAATAAAGAGAGCCTGTAATAAAATGTTTCAGACTGTCCGTAACATAGAATTGAGATTGTGTCGCTGCATTCCCGTTGATCATATAGAACATACCGTAAACTTTGTTTACCGAATCTACCCTGGGTTGTTCCAGTATGGTTTCAGCTTTTACGGTATGATCGTAGGTGAGTTTCTGGGCATCGTAAAGAAGTGAATCCAGGTTATTGTCCTTTACCTTCTGATACGTAAGGTAAATGGTGGCATTCATTTTAGGATAGACCAGGTTCATCCAGCACCTGTCCTTCAGTACCAGCTCGGCCTGTAAATTCTTTTCAAAGCCATAGGGACACTCAGGTGAAACTTTACCGTACTCAGGTGCCGGGTATTCCAACCTAAGCATGGCCGAAGGTTTTACCACCACATCATCCTTGCAGGATAATAAGACCGAAAATATCAGAAGACATAGTATTAAACGCATCATTGACTGATTGATAACTTGATTTGCTTGATTCGCCGAAGTTCGAACGCCTCAATGATGAACGCATATTCATGAAAGTTTATTACTTCGTCCTTTTTGGGAAATCCCTTTGTGATCTCCAGCAGGAAGCCCGCGAGGGTTTCCGCTTCCCCTTTGGCCTCGTCAAAAAGTGTTGTGTCTTCCAATTGTATGACCTTGTAAAAATCCTTCAGCGGAGTCTTTCCTTCGAACACAAAATTATTCTCGTCCAGTTTGGAGAATACCAGGTCGTCGTCGTCGAACTCGTCGCTTATGTCACCTACGATCTCCTCGATAATATCTTCCAGTGAAATGAGTCCGCTGGTGCCGCCGTATTCATCAACAACAATAGCCAGGTGCATCTTCATGTCCTTGAAGTCGTTCAAAAGGTCGTCCAGCTTTTTATTCTCGGGAACGAAGTAAGCTTCGCGGATGAGTTTATTCCATTTGAAGGTCTTCTTCTCGATATGCGGCATGAGGTCCTTTACATATAGTATGCCTGTAATATTGTCTATGCTCTCCTTGTAAACAGGGATCCTTGAATAACCATTCTCGATGATCTCCTTCATCACCTCCTGGTAACTAAGTGCTTCATTCAGCGCAAAGATCTCCATACGTGGTTTCATTACCTGTTTCGCATCAGTATTCCCAAAGGTAACTATCCCCTGTAGTATCTTCTGTTCTTCCTGGGTTGTGTCCTGGTGATCGGTTAGTTCGAGTGCCTGCGACAACTGGTCCACACTAATTCCCGATTTCTGCCTTCCAAATCGGTTCTCTATATATATGGTGGCCGAACGCATCGGCAGGCTAAGTGGCGAGAACAAGCGATCGAGCACATTCAGCGGATAGGCCATTAGGGCCGAAAAATTCAATTTATTCCTGCTAGCATATACCTTCGGAAGGATCTCCCCGAACAATAAAATAAGGAATGTTGCCAACCCGATCTTCAGCAAGAACACAGCGCTTACATCGAAGAAGTAGAGATTGATATCGTAATCCCAGCCTTCGAACCAAACTGTGCTGAGAGATTCGAACAACAACACGATGGCGATGTTGATCGTATTGTTAGCGATCAGGATAGTGGCCAGCAATTTCTTTGGCCGCATCAGCAATCGCTGAACGATCGCCAATCGCCTGGGGGGAGATTTGTCTTCGTTGGCTTCAAAATCGGTTGGTGACAGCGAAAAGAAAGCTACTTCGGCACCAGAGATCAGGGCAGAACAAATAAGAAGCAGAACCAGCAACGCTATGCCTACTATCTGGGTAACGTTCATTAAAGCTATAAGCAATAAACTGGGAGGCTCTGGATCCAATATCTGGGTGTTAATTCAACTTAAAATGGAAGATCATCGTCTTCTTCCCCGATCGACTCTTCCACCTGTGCCTGTGAAGGTGAAGATTGCGCGGGTTGTTGTGACGTGGTGTGCTCCGGCATGGCACCGCTTTCCGTTTTAGGGGTAAGGAAGGTGAAATCGGTGCATTGTACTTCGGTACTGTAGCGGTCCCTTCCCTGGTCATCCTGCCATTTGCGGGTTTTCAGCCTGCCTTCAATATAGATCTTATCACCTTTTTTCAGGTATTTTTCACAAATCTCGGCTGCCTTGTTACGCATAACAATGTTGTGCCATTCGGTATTGGTCACTCGTTCACCGGTAGTCCGGTTGGTGTAGGTTTCGTTCGTAGCCAGTGGGAATCTTCCTATGCTTCCACCACCCTCGAAATAATGCATTTTGATCTCATCACCTGTATGCCCTATCAGCATTACTTTGTTCAATGTTCCACTCATATCAATACAATCGTTAATCCACGAATTAATAAGATAAAGATAGCTATTTTTTCAGTTCTTAAAAGGGGTAAATTCTGAAATAAAATTTTCGATCAGGACAGGTACCGGGTAAGTGTTTATTTCTGAAACAGGCACGGCATCACTAAACTTTTCAGTCGATCTCATTACCCAGAATTTTGTGTATAAATGCTGATGTGAAAGTTTGTGAACGATAGGCCGATCGTTATACGGTACGGGTTCGTCGTAGCTGCTTGCATCGGTGATCTTCCGGAACTTCTCACTTTTCAGCAGTTCTTCGGAATTGACCTCAGCCTCTGTTTCGATCAACGGGAACTGGTAAAGGTTTTGCCAAATACCCTTTTCACTTCTCTTTTCCATTCGGGTTTCATCATTTTCCGAAAGGAATACGATATAGTTGAAATAGCGCTTTCTGATCCTTTGTTTTTTGAGTTTAACCGGTAACTCGTTCACATTGTCCATCTTTCGGGCGTCGCAGATCTCCCCAAAGATACAATTCCCACAAACCGGGTTCCTGGGGACACAATGCCTGGCTCCGAACTCCATGATCGCCTGGTTAAAAGTCCCCGGTCTATTAGTATCGATCAGACGTTGTGCAAGCGCTTTAAATTCCTTCTGCCCAGTGCTACTGTTAATAGGTGTTTCAATTCCGAAGACCCTGGATAGCACCCGGTACACATTACCATCGACCACTGCTGATGGTTCGTCGAAACATATGGATGCTATGGCACTTGCCGTGTAGTCACCAATACCTTTTAACTTTAGTAATTCTGTGTGTGAGGAAGGGAATTCACCTTTATATTCTGAAGCGATGGTCTTTGCCGTTTGGTGTAAATTCCTCGCCCTAGAATAATATCCCAGCCCCTGCCATAGTTTAAGGACAGTCTCTTCGGAGGCCTCAGCAAGATGAAAGACGGTGGGAAATGCCTCAATAAAACGCTCATAATATGGAAGTCCCTGCGCTACCCTGG
The DNA here is from genome assembly GCA_030431695.1 of Bacteroidia bacterium. Taxonomy (GTDB): domain Bacteria; phylum Bacteroidota; class Bacteroidia; order Flavobacteriales; family Flavobacteriaceae; genus Pukyongia. Next base: position 50,747 of record JAUIIU010000004.1, read on the forward strand.
TTTGCTGCAACATGATTTCAGAGAGCCAAATGAAGTACGGATCGGTTTCATTTCTCCACGGCAAATCCCTTTTGTGTTCTAAGTACCACACTATGAGGGATTTGGAAAATTTCGATGAATTTTCGGACATTTGACAAAATTAGTGGTTATCTATTTATTTTTTAAACGATTACCATTTGATATATTGATTATAAAATCCTTATATTTGCCACCTTGAAAATTTGGAACCCCCAAACTTAGTATAATTTAAAAATCAAGAGAATGACGAAAGCAGATATCGTAGCTAAAATTTCAGAAAAATTAGGAATGGAAAAAGGTGATGTACAAGCTACTGTTGAGACCTTTATGGAAGAAGTTAAGAATTCACTGGAAGGTGGTGACAATGTTTACCTGAGAGGTTTTGGAAGTTTTATCATCAAAAAGAGAGCTGAAAAAACGGGAAGAAACATTTCTAAAAATACTACGATCAAGATCCCCGCACATAACATTCCAGCCTTCAAACCTGCGAAAATTTTTGTAGAAGGTGTTAAGACGAATGTTGAAGTAAAGTAATAATAATCAGCATGTCCGATTTGGGCAGGAACTAAAGAAATCAATATGCCGAGCGGTAAAAAAAGAAAAAGACATAAGGTAGCGACGCACAAGCGTAAGAAGCGCAGACGCGCCAACCGCCACAAGAAAAAGTAGTTTCGCACTACTTTTTTCGTTTAGAAAACACAGAAGACGTTCTTTGAAAATGAAATCGGTTTCGAACCTTGATGTTCGGGCGATTTCTACGGGGTAAAACCTGTGAAAATTTATTGTTTAATCCATTTGTCCGCCATTTGCGGATGGATAAAAATTAATGAAAAGTGAGCTACGAATTATTTATCAGATCCAGTTCACAAGAAGTTGATTTTGCCCTTTTAAAAGATGGAAAACTAATCGAATTACACAAGGAGGAAGAGGATACGAAATTTGCCGTAGGAGATATTTTCCTGGCAAAGATCCGTAAAACCGTTCCCGGGCTCAATGCCGCATTCGTGAATGTGGGTTATGAAAAAGATGCATTTTTGCATTACCATGACCTTGGGCCCAAGGTACTCTCCTTGCTGAAATTCGTAAAACGTGTAAGCACAGGTAAACTTAAAGAGTATTCTTTAAAAGATTTCCCATTTGAAAAGGAGATTGATAAGAATGGAGGCATTAACAGCGCCCTCAAATCGAATCAATCTATTCTGGTACAGATCGTAAAAGAACCTATTTCCACCAAGGGACCGCGTATCAGTTCCGAGCTATCGATAGCCGGACGATATATTGTCCTGGTACCTTTTTCTGAAAGAGTTTCTGTTTCACAAAAAATAGAATCCAAAGCTGAAAAAGACCGCCTGATCCGACTCATCAAGAGCATCAGGCCCAAGGGATTTGGTGTCATAATCCGAACTGTGGCAGAGGGCAAAAAAGTAGCTGAACTGGACAGAGATTTACAAAATCTCACGGATCGCTGGATGGCGATGTGTAAAAAGCTACGAGGGGCGCACCACCCAAGCAAGGTGCTCAGTGAGTTAGATCGCGGAGCGTCGATATTACGAGATATATTTAACGATTCTTTCTCGGCCATACATATCGACGATGAAACGCTCTACCTCCAGATAAAAGATTATGTGCAGGAAATCGCACCGAAACAGGAAGGAATTGTAAAGCTTTATGACTCCAAGGTCCCAATATTCGAAAAGTTCGGGATCGAAAGACAAATAAAGACCTCCTTCGGAAAAACGGTATCGGGCAGCAGAGGTGCCTACCTGGTGATAGAACATACGGAAGCCATGCACGTCATCGACGTGAACAGTGGTAACCGTAGTAATAAATCAAAATCCCAGGAAGAAACGGCACTGGAAGTGAATTTGATCGCTGCCTCTGAAGTTGCGAGACAACTGCGCTTAAGGGATATGGGAGGAATAATCGTGATAGACTTCATTGATATGGGGAATGCCGCGAATCGCAAAAAGCTCTACAACCATCTTCGCGAGGAGATGAAAGACGACAGGGCCAAGCACAAGATCCTTCCCCCGAGTAAATTCGGGTTAATTCAGATTACCCGCCAAAGAGTAAGGCCTGAAATGAACATCAAAACCGCCGAAGAAAACCCGAATACGGGTACTGACGGTGAGATCGAAGCGCCTATTCTGATAGTGGATAAGATCACTGAAGACCTTGAACGACTTTTCAAGAAAGACTATAAGAAGATCACATTGAACACGCATCCTTTTATAGCAGCCTTTTTATCAAAAGGTTTTCCATCAGTGCGAACCAAATGGTTCATGAAGCACAAAAAATGGGTAAATATTCAACCTAGAGATGCTTACACGTATCTTGAATACCACTTTCTAGACAAAGATGGTAATCAGATCAAATAGTTCTTCTCCGCCTTTGGCGGCTTCGGACTATTATAATTTTGAACCCTCCTGTGTTTTTTGCATTGGAGGGTTTTTTATTTATTGCAGTTCGAGTGATCAACCTTTGGTTGATCGTATCTAGAACCCCTTCCTTACTTCTCAATACAATTTTCCATCTTCGATGAAAAATCACTCGAAGAGACATATGATTGTTACTATATTGCATCTATGAGATCCTACAAAACCTATTCTTTAGATGAGGCCAAAGCCAGGATGGAACGCTATTGCGCCTACCGCGAGCGATGCCATAAGGAAGTGACCGAAAAACTTCGGGAAATGCGCATGATACCGGATGCCGTCGATCTCATAATCAATCACCTCATCACCGAAAACTACCTGAATGAAACACGATTCGCACAGTCCTTTGCGAGAGGGAAATTCAGAATAAAAAAATGGGGAAAGAACCGCATCATCCGCGAATTAAAGGCCAGGGATATTTCCCAATTCAACATCAAACTCGCCCTGAAGGAGATCACGGAAACAGATTATTTGACGGCTTTTCATGAATTGTCGGAAAAACGTTGGGAACAATTGTCTTCAGAAGAAAACCTTCAGAAGAAAAAAAAGAAATTTGCAGATTACCTACTCTATCGCGGGTGGGAATCGAATCTGATTTGGGAGAAACTAAATGAGTTGTTGTCACAGAGTTCTTAGATGGTTAGTACTGCTGCGCTGTTAGAATGTTAGATTGTTGGAATCGCTACGCTCTTGGATTGTTAGAATTTTAGTATCGCGTTGCTCTTCGTATGTAGATGTTTCCAATTATCCAACATTCTAAGAATCTATAAATCTAAACCTCTATCCCCAGCTTCCTGTGTGTACGCTGGATGGCCTTTTCATTCTTCCCATCGATCCATGCCTGACCCTTCATTCTTCTCATGAAATTATCGTAGTGCCGCATCACGAAAATATTGTAGATCGCCCGCCCCAGGTTCTTCGGGTTCCTGGCGATTGCTCGTAAACTCATTGAAAATCCGGGTGTTACATATCTCATAAAGTGCCAGTAACCTTCGGGCATATATAGGACATTTCCGTGTTCCAGGTCACCGATAAATCCCCTGGCTTGCTTTAGCGCCGGCCATTTATCGTAATCCGGACTTACAAAATCAATATCCTCCCTGGTGATCAGAGAATGTGGGATCTTGTAGAGGTAGTCGTTCTGGTCCTGGTCGAATAGTATCACCTGTTTCTTACCGTGAAAGTGAAAGTGAAAGATATTGGCCAGGTCAATATCGTAATGCATGAATGTATAACTGTTCTCCCCTCCAAAGAACAGCATGGGCAATCCTTTCATAAGCCGCAGACCGAAATCAGGCCATTTGTAGTCTGATTGTAATTCGGGGACCTCTTTCAGGATATTCCATAGGAAAATGCGGTATTTGGTAGGTTCCCGCTTCAGAAGATCAATGTATTCACTCATCTTCATCTTCGCATGAGGTTCGTTGAATCCGTCTTTATAATCCACAGGGCGATCATCATAAAGAGGCACTTCCTTGTCGCCGGCAATTTCCGCCATATAATCGAGATTCCATTTGCTGAAGGCCGGCCAGTCTTCTATAAACCGCTCTATTATGACAGGCTTCTGAGGCTTAAAGTAATGCTTCAAGAAATCTTTCTTACTGATGGTCTCTACTCTGTCAATCTGTTTTAAATCCATGCTTAGACGTAAAACGTAAAATTACAAAACTTAACGATAACGTAACATACAAAAAAAGCCCCGACTTCGGGGCTTTTACTCTCATAAATGCTTTTATGGGTCTGTAGTTACGACCAGCTGGTCTGTGTATTCACTATAACCGTCCACACCACAATTAGCCCGAACGTAAATCTCGTAGGTGGTGGCAGGTTGCAAACCGGTGATCTCGTAATTGCTTTGAGTAGTTGGGATCACTGTTCCCGTTCCTATGGTGAAACCAACAGGCCCGTATTCGATCTCCCAGGCTGTTTCGTTATTTTCGGACCATCCTATTCTGGCTGTACTTGAAGAAACACTTATCAGGCTAAGATCTGTAGGAGCATTACACAGGACCACAGGCTTTAATGTTGTAAAGCTGATAGATACATAGTTGCTGAATCCATCGCTTCCGCAGTTCGAACGCACATAGGCATCGTATGTCGTCATAGGCGTGAGGCCGTCAATCACGTAGGAAGTCTGAGATGTTTGGGCAACAGTACCGGTACCCGTAGAGAACCCGGTAAGACCATACTCGATCTCGAAAGCCGTTTCATCACCGGGATCCCATAAGATCCGCGCAGATTCGGAATTTACCAGGTCGACTGATATCGACAGTGGCTCTAAACAGTTATTATTATTGTCATCGTCTTTTTTACAGGAAAATACGGCCACGGATAACATGACCAAAAGGAGCATCTTTTTCATGTGAGATTTGTTGCGATTACTTTTGCTTTAACGCTTTCAGGATTTAAAAATTGTACATTCGATTGTTCAGTAATCAAGATATCCCCGGTGATGGGATATGAATGAATTCCGGTTATCGATATGGGGTCTTGCAATTTTTCTTTACTTTGAAACAAAAATAAACCTTCATATACATATAAACACAGATAACTACTTAAAATGGAAGAAGAAATAGCACGTCAAAGCTGGTTCAAAAGAAACTGGAAATGGGTAGTCCCCACGGGCGGATGTTTATTGATCATTGTTCTGATCGTCGCATTCGCAGGTTCCATTATTTGGGGTGTTACCAGCCTTATGTCCGATTCCCAGGCTTATGAAGATGCTATGTCCGAAGCTTCCTCGAATATCGAGGTCGTTGAGTTCCTCGGTGAACCAATAGAGACCAACGGAATGGCCGGTGGAAGTATAAATTATTCCGGTGGGTTTGGTGAGGCTCAATTAAGTATTCCGATCAAAGGGCCAAAAGCGTCAGCAACCATATATGTTTCGGGTGAAGGCGTTGAAGGCAACTGGAAGTATGACAGGATGGAGGTTTTTATAAAAGACAGTGACCAGGTGATCGATCTCCTTCAGAACAATCCCGAATTACGTCAAATTAACCAATTGAACGACTAGATATAGGTATTCCCGAATTAATAAATTACGGATTACTTATCTTATAACTATGGTTTACTACAAACGCGCCGAGACCGATACGGAGTTGCAACAGATACTTGAGCTTCAGCGCGATAATCTTCCAGCTAGTATTTCTTCTGAAGTGAAGCTGGACGAGGGGTTTGTTACTGTAGAGCACAGTTTCGAACTACTAAAACGGATGAATTCCCGCTGCCAACACTTCATAGCCAAGGAAAAAGAAAATCTGGTAGGTTATGCACTGTGTATGCATCCCGATTTTGGTGAGGAGATCGACGTTTTGCGTTCCATGTTCAGGGAAATATCACGAAATTATACTGAAGAGGACTATATCGTAATGGGGCAGGTTTGCATTCACAAAGATTTCAGAAGAAAAGGCATTTTCAGAAATCTGTACAACGAGATGCTTTTCGGTATACAACCAACTTTCCATACGATAATCACGGAGGTAGATCATGAGAATACCCGGTCCTTGAACGCCCACTATGCAATTGGATTCGAACATATCTGCACCTATCGATCCGATGATCACAACTGGGCCCTGATCAAGCTTTCAGCAAAATAATTCAGCCTTCCAAAATAACACCCACTTGATACAAATATGGAAAATTAATCGTAATATTGCGATGTATAAATATAACATCTCTCCTGAACTGTATTTGATATGGGCAAATCGAAGAAATTAAGCTTCCTGGACAACTACCTTACACTGTGGATCTTCATTGCGATGGCCATAGGCGTTGGTGTTGGTTACTTCTTTCCAACTTTCCCGGATTTTGTCAATTCACTCAGCAGCGGGACAACAAATATACCCATTGCAATAGGCCTGATCCTTATGATGTACCCGCCGCTGGCCAAGGTAAACTATGCGCTGCTCCCAAAGGTTTTTCTGAATGTCCGGATCCTGTCCGTTTCGCTGCTGCTGAACTGGATCATAGGACCACTGCTTATGTTCTTCCTGGCGATAATCTTCCTGCATGATTACCCTGAATATATGGTTGGGCTCATCCTTATCGGGCTGGCTAGATGTATCGCCATGGTCTTGGTATGGAATGACCTGGCCGAAGGAAGCAGTGAATACGGGGCCGGACTAGTTGCTCTCAACAGTATTTTCCAGGTTGTGGGTTACAGTTTTTACGCCTGGGTATTCATCACCGTGCTGCCTCCTTACTTTGGATTCGAGGGGGCTATCGTGGATATATCGATCGCTACTATTGCCGAAAGTGTAGCGATCTACCTGGGAATTCCATTCCTGATGGGTATCCTGAGTAGGTTGATCCTTGTAAAACTTTACGGTGAGGATTGGTACAACAATATCTTTATACCAAGGATCTCACCGATCACTTTGATCGCGTTGCTCTTTACCATAGTTGTGATGTTCTCACTGAAGGGCGAAATGATTGTCGAAATTCCAATGGATGTATTGCTAATTGCCATTCCGCTGCTGATATATTTTGCCCTGATGTTCCTTATCGGGTTCTTCATCAGCAAGGCCATGGGGGCCGAATACGACAAGAATGCGGCCATCTCTTTCACAGCCGCAGGAAATAATTTCGAATTGGCGATCGCCGTGGCTATTGCTGTTTTCGGACTGAATTCCGGACAAGCATTTGCCGGCGTGATCGGGCCTTTAGTAGAAGTACCGGCCCTTATCCTCTTGGTGCGTGTGGCATTTTGGTTACGGAAGAAATACTACGGGAAGTCCAAACCCGCAAATACATAAAAAAATCCCAAACTCCTGTTGGAATTTGGGATTAGCAAGTTGATGTTCAGTGCCGAATATTAGTCGGCCAGTACGATGATCTTATTGTTATTCAGTTCTACTGTCCCGCTCGTAATTTCCATTGACCATTTCCCATCGGGCTCTTTTGTGAACTTCTTCTCAAAACCTTCGGCAATGGTAGGATTCCCCCTGAACAATACTTTACCGGCGTCCAGTAACGATACGATAGGTGCGTGATTGTTCAGCATCTGAAAGGGGCCCTGTACACCGGGAACGGTTACAGATTCCACTTCTCCGGATACCAATGATGCTTCAGGTGTTACGATTTCAAGGTACATAAACTATATTTTAAGCTTCAGCTAACATTTTCTCACCGGCTTCGATAGCTTCCTCGATTGTACCTTTAAGGTTGAAGGCAGCTTCAGGCAGGTGATCCAATTCACCATCCATGATCATATTGAATCCTTTGATGGTCTCTTTAATATCTACAAGTACTCCAGGGATACCGGTAAACTGTTCAGCTACGTGGAATGGTTGTGACAAGAATCGCTGAACACGTCTTGCACGACCTACGGCCAGTTTATCATCTTCCGATAGTTCCTCCATACCAAGGATGGCAATAATATCCTGTAGTTCCTTATATCTCTGTAGTAACTCTTTTACTCGCTGCGCACAGTTGTAGTGCTCATCACCAAGAATGTCCGCTGTAAGAATACGAGAGGTAGAATCAAGCGGATCCACCGCAGGATAGATACCAAGCTCAGCGATCTTACGAGACAATACCGTTGTTGCATCAAGGTGGGCGAAAGTAGTTGCCGGTGCAGGGTCGGTCAAGTCATCCGCAGGTACGTAAACCGCCTGAACAGATGTGATCGATCCTTTTTTGGTTGAAGTAATACGTTCCTGCATCGCGCCCATCTCGGTTGCCAGTGTAGGCTGATAACCTACCGCAGATGGCATACGACCGAGTAGTGCAGACACTTCAGAACCAGCCTGTGTGAATCGGAAGATATTGTCCACGAAGAACAATACGTCCTTCCCTTGTCCGTCTCCGGCTCCGTCACGGAAGTATTCAGCAACTGTAAGCCCGGAAAGTGCAACACGCGCACGTGCTCCCGGTGGTTCGTTCATCTGTCCGAACACGAAGGTCGCCTTACTTTCTTTCATGGCTTTCTTGTCAACCTTTGTAAGGTCCCAACCACCTTCTTCCATTGAGTGAAGGAAATCATCTCCATACTTTATAATTCCAGACTCCAGCATCTCTCTAAGCAGGTCATTCCCCTCACGAGTACGTTCTCCTACTCCTGCGAATACAGAAAGACCACCGTGTCCTTTTGCAATGTTGTTGATCAATTCCTGGATAAGTACGGTCTTTCCTACTCCTGCTCCACCAAACAACCCGATCTTACCTCCTTTTGCATAAGGCTCAATAAGGTCGATTACCTTGATCCCTGTGAAAAGTACCTCGGTAGAAGTTGAAAGGTCTTCGAATTTTGGAGCTTCACGGTGAATCGGAAGTCCGTTCTCACCGGCTTTTGGCAAATTCCCGATACCATCAATAGCGTCACCGATTACATTGAACAGTCTTCCGTAAACTTCTTCACCGATGGGCATCTGGATCGGCACTCCGGTAGCGACTGCGTCCACACCACGGCTCAGACCGTCGGTAGAGTCCATCGAAATTGTTCGAACTGTATTCTCACCAATGTGCGACTGAACCTCGAGCACCAGCGTACTTCCTTGGTTATCAACTTCAAGTGAATCGTAAATTTTCGGAAGTTCATCTCCGCTTGCAAACTCCACGTCCACAACCGGGCCAATGATCTGGGCAACTTTTCCTGTAATTTGTGACATTATCTAAAGGTTTATTTTCTAGTTATTAAGTGTTGTATCTAACACCCTGTTTTTAACGGTGCAAAGATAGTTTTTTCTATCTGAATTACGCAATCGATTCTACTAATTTTTTATGAATGGGTAGGTTAGGAATAACGGTTGACCAACAATTAAAAAACCCTCCCGATAATCGATCGAAAGGGTTTTGGTTTTATAATTTATTGCTGAAGTCCTATGGCAGGAACTCCGGGTAGAAGGTCGTGAAATCAGCTGCTTTGAACAATTCACCGGCTGCTTCGAAATTTGTTCCGAAGGTCTCATCCATAGCCATCAGGATCTGGTTGCCGAGAAAGGCATTTCCACGCGCTGTTGGATGCACCCCGTCCAGCGAGAATACATTTCCGAAAACCAGGCTGCCATTCAGCATGAATTCGTCGAAAGCCAGTCCTGTGTCGTTCATCTGTTGTAGCAAAGCGTTCGCATCAATTAGGATTGCACCATTGTCACCTGCCGCCTGAGCGATGATCGCGTTATACGCATCGGTAGCAACAGTTACCTCTCCCACTTCATCTGCGGTAAGTATCCATTGATCCGATAATGGAACGGTAACCCCATTGATCATGGTTGGATCGTTGTTCACCAGAGTTCCGATGAAAGAACTACTAGGTAGTATAGGCAAGTCGTCCGCTGTTGCTTGTCGGTATGAAGGCAGCCCCAGCGCCGAAAGATCCGTGAGGTACTCATCCTCGATCACCACGGCATTTTGTCCTTCCACGAAATTCACTGTGCGGGCAGCGGCCTCTTCCGCAGAGATCAACCCTGCACCCAAAGCTTGTTGCACTCCAGCATTATAAGGCGCATAACCACCATTTACAAGGGCGGCCGTAGCGGCATCCGCCGGTACAGGATTGTGCGGCACTGTAGTGAAATACGGTATCGTATAAACGTAAGGAATATTCAGCACAACACCCTGGGAGCCATTCCCCGCAAGAGTACTGAGAATAGTATTGTACACAAAGGCAAACGCCCCGGGATCAGTAATGTCGTTCGGACCGTAAGTGGTTGGATCCGGATTTCCGGTCTGGTTCATTCCAGCTCCACCAGTTGTGGCATAGCCAAGCACGTCGTTATTACCTATCCAAAGGGAATAAAAGCTAGGATTCTGAGCCGCAGCATCCTCGAGCATGGAGGCATTCGGATTCGACGCCATACGCGCAAAATACGGGTTTGCCAATCCACCGGCCACACCGGCTACATTTCCGTATCCGTTAGCGATCAGGTGAAAACTCTTTGATCCGGGTACTCCCATATTGTTGTATGGGCCGGGTTGGATATTTGTGACTTCGGTCGTTGGTGTCTGGCTGACACGTTCCGGAGCTGCACCGTTAAAGTACAATCTCGGTTCCTGGATCTGAATTCCTCCCAGCAACAATCCACCTACATTGTCATTCATCAATGGTTGGGTAAAGTCCCCTCCACCGATCATGGCAAATTTCTGAGATAATAAATTAGGAAGTGAGTTCTCCTGGGCCAGGATAAACAAAGCACCGTCCGTATAACCGGCCGTTAGTGAGTTACCAATGGCCACGAAGTTAGATACGTTAGCAGATCCGGCTTGTAGATCGATCACCGGCTCTTCTTCAACAACCGGGATGTCATCATTCTCACAACTGGCGAAAAGCAAAGCGCCTGCAGTTATCGCCAGAAAATATTTATTCTTGAATATATTGTTCATACTGCAGTTTTTAAAGGTTGTTAATGATTAAGGAAGCATAGTACTGTGCCCCGATATTTCCTGTTCCGAAAGCGGTGAAGTACTCTTCGTTCAATACGTTACTGGCACCTACTTTTATCATGGTCTTCCACTTCGGGATCTTGTAGTTCAACTGGGCATCCAGCACGGAGAAGGACGGTACGATCCCGTCACCAAACCCTTGCTGCCAGAAGTACTCGTCACTCCAGCGATAATTCGCTCCAAACCCGAAATTCGGGAACAGATCGGTAACGCGGAAACCTCCTTTAGCTTTGTGCATAGGGGTGTTGAAATTCGTTCTGAAATCCGGATTTGCCTCCTTGTCGTAATCCTGGTCGGCAAAAGTATAATTTGCATTCAGACTTACTTTCTTCGCTATTCTTGTACTTACAGATACTGACGCTCCATAAGCCTTCACATCCACGTCGGAATTAGTGTAGGTCTGATAGATCTCTGTATCGCCGTTTTGAAGAGCAAGCAGCGATAATGAATTATCTCCTACCGTACCATATAATGGAACGATCACGTTCTCATTCGAGATGAAATTGGTGTACTGAGAGTAGTACGCACTCGCATCGATAATAAAATCGAAGATCTTCCCTCGATAACCCACTTCGTAAACATCGGCTTCCTCTGGTTTAACTAGGTTGATGTTGGCTGCTTCTGGTGTTCCGTTCAGTACCGAGTTCACTGAGAATGAATTGAAGTACGCATCACGAGCAGAAATGGTTGCAGTAGTCATTCCCGTGGCATTCTGACCTCCACCGCTAAGCGGGAAGGGTCGAATGTCCCTGTCCAGGTTATCTTCGGCCGAACCAACCAGGATTGCACGACCTATATCAAGACCGATAAAAAGATCCTGGGTGGTTGGGTTACGGAAAGCTGTCTGCCAGGACACCCTGAAATTGTGGTTTCTGTTAGCTCCGGCTGTATATCCAACTGATAAACGAGGTGTGAACTGTCCGTCGAAAAGTTCGGATTTGTCATAACGGACAGACCCGGTTAACTTCAGCCTGTCGTCCATCAATTTTTTCTGAATCTGGGTGTATGCACCAACTTCAGAATACCTGATCGGTCCATCGGCATCTGTAAAAATTGTTCCGGACGAATTAAGTTTGTATTGTCTGTAAGAACCCCCCACCTGGACATCAGCAATATCAGCCATTAGGTGAGTAAAGTTGTAATTAGCATCCACGTGGTATAGTTGGGTCTCATCCTTGAACTGTGAGCCCGTAGCTATATCCGGATCGTTGGAAACCCTTTCGAATGCTCGTTGGAACTCGGGAGTACCAGGGATAAGTCGACCCGTATCCGCAGTTTGTCTTCCTACCACATGTGCCTGTTCGCTGTTGGCTCCGCCAAGAACTGCCTGAATATATGCTCCTGCATATTCACCAAACCAGGTAGAATCATCTTTCCATGCACGGTTGATGTTAATACCAGTCAAACGCATATCGTATGAGTCGCCAGCATCTTCATCGGTAATATATCCCCGAACAAAGAAATTGTCATTCTTAAATTCCAATTTATGTTGTTGAAGGAAGAAATTTTTTATAGAATAGCGGTTCCCTCCCTGGTAGATGGTGCTTCCCACACCTATTTTCCCTACGTAGATCACTTCGAAATCGTTTGCCCATGGGCGGTAGTGTAACGCCGCGTCGAATTTCACACTTTCGGCGTTGTAATTGGTAAGATCTCTTTCAGCATAACCGGTTCGGCTTACATTCTCGTTTGGAAGGAGATTCTCCGCCCCGGAAGGAATCAATCCGGCATTTGCAAGGGCAACTCCAACTCCGCGAATATTTGTACTTACCTCATCACCATAGATGTTCAACCCGTCATAGTTCACGTTGCTTTCACGGGTCGATCCCGGACTTAATACATCCACATCGCTAACCGCAAACCAGTCTGTTCCGTGTAATATGGAGACATTGGCCTTAGCGGCAAATTTATCACTGAAGGCATGAGCAACCCTGAGCCCCATATCATAAAATTCGTTGTCACCGGCCGCCTCCTGGGAAGTGATCCCTCTTTTATAATAGGCACTGATCCCCTGGTGATCGAACGGGTTCTTACTGGTCATGAAGAGTATACCGTTGAAGGCATTCGCTCCATAAAGCGCGGATGAGGCACCCGGCAGGAGTTCAATACTGTTCACATCGAGCTCTGTCATTCCCAACAGGTTACCAAGAACAAAGTTCAGGGCAGGTGAACTGTTGTCCATCCCGTCCACAAGTTGAACAAAGCGCTCGTTTGCGAAGGTGGCAAAACCACGAGTATTGACCGACTTAAATGTCAAACTGTTTGTGTTGATGTCGACGCCTTTCAGGTTTTCCAGTCCGTCGTAGAAGTCGGCACTAGGAGAATACTTTATATCCTGAATATCATATCGCTCAACGGTTACGGGCGACTCAAAGATCCGTTCCGGGGTTCTTGATGCCGAAATTACCACCTCATCGAGCTCGGAACCTTCTGCCAGTGTGATGCTGATCACCTGGTTGTTCGAAGTAACCTCAATGTTTTGTGTTTCAAAACCAATACTTGAGATCTGAACAGTAAAGGGCGGAGCCTGATCTACTCTAAGAGTAAAATTCCCGTCGAAATCGGTAGCAGTACCGGTTCCGGTTCCAACTACGATAACATTGGCACCTAAAATTGGTTCGGCAGATTCATCCACCACCTTACCACTTATATCGGTTTGTGCAAAAGCAACTGTGCTCAAACACAAACAAAATAAAGCTATGATTGCCTTCATATTATGAAAATGTTAATTAGTAAATTCGGCTAAATATATAGATTTATTTAGCATGTTCTTAGTGAAACGAGGGTTTTTTTAGCGTATTGAGAATTATTTATTCTGAAATTGAGAATACGTAAAAGTATTATTCGTGCATAATATATTCAATTACATTCACTTACCACCTCAATCCAGTTTTTCACATAGTTTCCTCACATTATTACTGAATAATTCCATCACCTCCCGCATCAGGTCGTTTTCCCGGGAGATCGAACGTCCGTCGATCTCGATTATCGGTGTAAGTTCTCCCATGGTACCGGTGGCGAAAACTGCGTCTGCATTCATGAATTGCGCTAAGGATAGATCCGCTTCCCGGATGTCTATACCTGAGTTTCGGCACAAGTCCATGACCGTTCCCCTGGTGATGCCCGGCAAACAGGCATTGGCCTGTGGTGTATAAATTGTTTTCCCTTTAACCATGAACACATTGCTACCGTTCAGTTCCGCTACAAATCCCCGTTCATCCAGCATGAGACCAGCGTCCTTGCCGGCTATATTTGCCTGGATCTTGGCCAGGATATTGTTGAGCAGGTTATTGTGGTGAATCTTGCTGTCTAGGAATTGAGGCCCGTTCCTTCTCTGACTACTGCTGATCACTTTTATGCCACTGCTATTATCGTAAACCAGGGGTTTCCATTCGGCAAGTACGATCAGGCAACTTCCGTTCTGGTTGAGTCGCGGGTCCATACCGCTGGTGATCTTCTCTCCCCGTGTAAGGGTCAGCCGGATGTGAGTGTCGTCATTCATCCCATTGGCTTCAAGGGTCTGCTTGATCGCATCCTTGATGAATTCCCTGGAAGGTATATCAGCAAAGGCCAGGGTTTTGGCCGATTCGTGCAGCCGCGTCAGGTGTTTGTCGAGACAAACGATCCCTTCCGGATATACCCGCAGTCCTTCCCAAACCGCGTCACCGCCCTGAACAGCACTGTCGAACACAGATATCTTGGCTTCCGAACGTGGGAATAATGAATCCTTTATAAAAACACGGATATCCGCATTTCGCGGATCAAACTGTTGTAGCATATTATTCGTTTTTTAAGATATGGTTTTCAAAACTTTCGTAATACGGCATGGCTTCGGCAAGCAAAGGTCCCAGATGTGGTGGAACCCGCGCAGCTTCCTTTTGCTGAACTTTGAAACCGGTAGTCCGGTGGACATTGGCATACCAGTGTTTCGCCCAAATACCGTCTTCGGGGATACCACCTTCATTCCATGACAGCATTCCTGTATCGAAACTCAGCTCGATTAGTCCGCACAATTTCCTGAGATAGTGTTCGGGGTTCACCATAAGTTCATCACTATCTATTACTACGGGACGATGACCGCTTTCATTCAGAAATGTATACAACTCTGCGGCTTTTTTGATGCCTATATCCATCAACGTGGGATTGGGGATCACACGGGCGAATGAGGCGATGAGTTTCCCGGGATGCCTGATCAGGATCACGTTTTGCCACTCTTTCAGGTACTCCGGTTTTTCGCTTAGAAAATGGTGCGCCATTCCCTTCACAAACACATGGGATCCTGAGGCAAGGGCATTGATATTGTTGACTATGGCAGCTTCTTCACACTCCATGGAATCGATAATGCGGGTATGAGAAGGATGCTCTATGGTCAATTCGGCATTGGACAGATAATAGCCGTAAAAGGGTTCATCAAGGACCCGGAAGTCGGGACGTTGAGCGAACGCGTAAAGCAGGGCGGTGGAAATATTCCTCGGACCGGAAATTAGGTTGATCACCTTCATGAATTAAAGGTATTATTTTTCTGAATGACACAATAAATAATTCAAACTAGCTACAATAAATTTCAGTTTACTTCGGAAGTAAATTGTAACATATTTTTGTCATTATGTAAATTATTTTTTACATTTGTCAAAAATACTTGACATTATGTTTTTATTTCCGAACAAATACAAGCGCATCAGTGGGTGGATATTCCTGCTCTCTGTACTATTCGGTATCTATTACCTTTTCTTCACCGATATGGAGTCTATGGCCAGTGAGATACTAACCATAAAAGTGCCGGCCCTGTTACACGATGAAGTGTTTTCGGCCGCGGAAGGGATCTGGATCGAGAATAATCTATTCGACGAAATCCTCACCCTGATCATAGTGATCAGCGGGTTGCTTTACGGTTTCTCCAAAGAAAAGATAGAGGATGAATACATCTCCAGTATGAGGAATCGTTCGTTGGCCGTATCGGTTTACATAAATTACGCTGTACTGCTGTTGGCTACTATTACAATCTACGGTCTGCCGTTCCTGCAGGTGATGATGCTTCAGCTTTTCAGCATCTTAGTGCTGTTCAACCTGATCTTTACCCTTAGATTGCGCAAACACTACAATACCACCCTGGACGATGAAGAATAAGATAAGAATGTACCGCAGCATACAAAAGGTCTCCCAGCAATCACTTTCAGAAAAGATGGGGGTGAGTCGGCAAACGATGAATTCCATCGAAAATGGCAAATACCTGCCTTCCTTACTTCTTGCGATGAAGCTCGCCTCCTATTTTGAATGTAAGATTGAAGAATTGTTCGAGATGGAAGATTCAGACTGGGATAAATAGCCTGTCTATTCTACTGTCACGGATTTGGCCAGGTTCCTCGGCTGATCCACGTTCTTGCCAAGCATAACGGCAATATGATAGGCCAGCAACTGGAGGGGAATGGTTGTGACCAGCGGACTCAAGGTCTCAGGCGTTTTTGGCACTTCCATTATGTAATCCGCGAGTTGTCGAACCGTAGAGTCTCCTTCGGTAACCACCGCGATGATCTTACCCTGGCGTGCTTTGATCTCTTCGATATTACTCACCACTTTTTCGTAATGATTACTGTTCACAGCGATCACCACTACGGGCATTTGTTCATCGATGAGTGCAATCGGCCCGTGTTTCATCTCTGCAGCGGGGTAACCTTCAGCATGGATATAGGATATCTCCTTCAGTTTAAGAGCACCTTCCAGGGCAACCGGAAAATTATAGCCTCTTCCCAGGTAGAGGAAATTCGAAGCGTTCATAAAGACTTCTGCAATCTCACGGATCCTGTCATCACTGCTAAGTGCCTCGGCCACATGATCCGGGATCATTTCCAGCTCCCGCAGATGAAGCATGAAATGCCTTTCGGAGATCGTTCCTTTTTCTTTAGCAATTCGAAGAGCGATCATCGTCAATACCGTGATCTGGGTGGTAAATGCCTTGGTGGAAGCAACACCGATCTCAGGGCCGGCGTGAGTGTATGTACCACTATCTGTTTCGCGGGAGATCGTAGAACCAACCACGTTACAAATTCCGTATACAAAGGCCCCGCGTTGTTTGGCCAGTTTGATGGCTGCCAGCGTGTCTGCAGTTTCACCACTTTGAGAAATAGCGATCACTACATCCTTTTCATCTATAACGGGATTCCTGTAACGGAATTCCGACGCATATTCCACCTCAACGGGAATACGACACATGTCTTCAAATATATATTCTGCTACCAAGCCTGCATGCCATGAAGTCCCACAGGCCACGATGATGATGCGATTTGCATTCTTGAATTTCCCTATGTGATCTTCAAGTCCGCCCAACTTCACTATTCCTTTGTCCGCCAGCAATCTACCCCTGTAGGTATCCTTGATCACAGAAGGTTGTTCGTATATCTCCTTCAGCATGAAATGCTCGTATCCGCCTTTTTCGATCTGCTCGAGATTCAGTTGTAATTCCTGGATGTAGGGATCAACGAGTTTATCATCCCTGATCTTACGCACTCGTACCTCTCTTCCGAGGCGGATGATCGCCATTTCCTCATCTTCCAGGTAGATGGCATTATTCGTGAACTCGATAAAAGGCGAGGCATCACTGGCCACGAAAAATTCGTCTTCACCAATCCCGATCGCCAATGGACTTCCCAATTTGGCAACGACGATCTCGTCTGGCTTGTTCTTGTCGAAAAGAGCGATCGCATAAGCCCCTACCACCTGGTTGAGCGCGATCTGAACGGCCTTTCCTAGCTTTACATTTTCTTTCTTCTTGATCTCTTCGATCAGGTTTACGAGCACCTCCGTATCCGTATCCGATTCGAAAGAATACCCCCGATTGATAAGTTCCTGTTTGATGGAGGCGTAGTTCTCGATGATCCCGTTATGGATGATCACCAGGTCTCCGCTATTAGAGTAATGCGGATGGGAATTGATATCATTTGGCACGCCGTGAGTAGCCCAACGTGTATGCCCGATCCCAAGGCTCCCCTTGGTCGTGATCTCTTTGGCTATCCGCTGCTCAAGATCCGAAACCTTTCCCTTTGTCTTGGAAAGCTGTATCCCGGTTCCATCGAACAAAGCTATCCCGGCACTGTCATACCCCCGATATTCGAGGCGCTTTAAGCCGTTTATAATAATTGGATACGCTTCTCTCTTACCGATGTAACCTACAATACCACACATAATTTTCTCTATTCAGGATCTGTGTAAAAAATCTGGAGCTTAAGTCGTCTGTCCTGGTGTGCCGATCTGTTACCATGCAGGATCGTTCCTTCAGGAGAGATTATTGCACTGGCTGGAACCACTTCGATTCCCGGAGCCTGGATATTTTCTATATCCTGGAACCCTGATTCCAGGACATTTTGTGAAACGATCAACCCCAATGGAACGTTGG
Source organism: Bacteroidia bacterium (assembly GCA_030431695.1). Classification (GTDB taxonomy): domain Bacteria; phylum Bacteroidota; class Bacteroidia; order Flavobacteriales; family Flavobacteriaceae; genus Pukyongia. The sequence continues at coordinate 68,975 of JAUIIU010000004.1, forward strand.
TCGAATCACGATTGATAAGATTACTAACGTGATTGGTAATCCGGATCTTGTAATACTCGCCATTGTCGTCGGATCCTCTTTTCAATCTGCCCAGGTGAACGTTCAGGGCATCAACAGGATCGAGGTTTGAGGTGATATCCAGGCCATAATCGGCCAGGACAGTACCGTTCTTCAGATCGTAGATCATCAGACGCTCAGGTTCCGAGTCGCCACCTGTAACCTGGTTCTTATCCACATAAAAGATCAGGTTGGCCTCGTTGATTATCCATTCTTCATTTCGCAGATCTTCCAGTTCATCTGCTATTCCGTCACCATCCAGATCCGGCCCGAAAAGTTCTATCACCGAAATTATCCCATCACCACCACGAACGTACAATCGTTCTTCACCTTGTTCTATATTTGGTTCCTGCACTATTTCTGAAATGGTTGGTGGAACGGAGCTGGTGAAGGTATTCACACTTATCGCATTGAACGATAATCCTACTTCACCGTTGAAGCGATCGATCGTATCGGAACCCGTCTCATCAAAAACAGCGGTACCATCCGTTTGATAGGTGTAGTAGACCGTTAAGCTGGCCTCTTCGAGGTTCATGAGGAACAGGCTTCCATCGTCGGTGTTCGATTCCACCTCGAAGTATAAGCCTCTGAAATAGTCCCTGAAGTTATTGTTGTTGATCAATTGGATTGAACCTCCATTATCTATGATCTTCCTCTTGAAGAATTCATTTGGCAGTTTCACGCGAAGCCCTGGAATAAGTGAGACTGTGTCGTTTATTGCGATGGCTTCCTTACTTGGACTGAAGTCCTCGATCCTGTGAATCAGTTCACCCTTGTTCTGTTCGAACAGTGGCTGCTGGTTCGAATAGTATTTCTGGGCTTCTTCGAATCCGGTATTGGGATCGAAATCCCTGAGGAAATAATTCGATTCGTAGATATTGATGTTGATGGGTGTGCTACCATAGACAGAGTCCAATTCGTAGGTGACCTCATCGTCATCGCCGGTGATCTCCGTCGAGAAATACGGCAGGTAAAGTACCACACTATCCACTCGTGGAGCGATCTCGAAATCGGGCCCGGGGTTATCCAGGGTAATCTGGGTAAGGAAATTTACGGTTCGCTTACCGTACACGGGATCATTGTAGACCCCCATTTGATAGACAGGCAATCCATTCGTCTGCACAGGCAGGAGTTTGCGGCTGTACGCCAGTACAGAAAGGCTGTCTGTAAATTCCGATTGGAAATTCTCGTCGCCAATGATAGAAACACCTATGGTATTAAAATCTTCCTCACAGGAGGCAACAGCGATAATTAGTGCTAAGATTGCCAGTGATTTTGGCAGCGTATATTTGATCTTCATATAGCTATACTTCTGTTTAGCCCAATACCTTGGACTGGTAAAAATCTATATATGCCGATTCGATCTCGTCAATTTTGTGATAATTTAACACGGGCTTTTTGAGATCCTTAAGATAAGATGATAATTCATCGGGGATGACTTCGGAACCAATGATGATCGCATCCGAATTATCAATGGCGATCTTCATCATATTCACGTAATTCGGATCCTCCAGCAACGCAATGTGATCTTCCGAAATTCCGTCGAACAACACCTTATCCTTCACGTTATCCTGTAACGTTCCGTCGAAGCCTTGATTGTATACGGAAGTAACTATTTTACTATTCTCGAACAGAGGTTCATTCTCGTAATATTTCTGAAGGTAAAGAGGTAGAAATGATGCCAGCCAGCCGTGTACATGGATGATATCGGGAGACCAGTTCAGCTTCTTTACGGTTTCGATCACTCCCTTGGCGAAGAAAATTGCGCGTTCATCATTGTCTTCGAACAATTTTCCATCCTCATCGGTATAGGTGGCCTTACGCTTGAAATAATCTTCGTTGTCGATAAAATAGACCTGCATACGTTCCTTCGGAATGGAGGCCACTTTGATGATCAGCGGCATGTCCAGGTCGTTGATGGTTAGGTTCATACCGGACAACCGGATCACTTCGTGTAACTGATGTCTTCGCTCGTTGATGTTACCGTAGCGAGGCATGAATATTCGGATCTGGCCGCTTTTGTTGTTAACTATTCGAGGTGCTTCAAACGACATCGAAGAAATCTCAGTCTCAGGCAAGTACGGTACTACTTCAGAAGAAACATACAAGATTCTTTTATCTTTCATCATTGATTTTGTTGTTTTCAGGATTTAATAGGTTCATACTTTATCTGAAACAAGCCTGTTCCCAGGCTCAATTCCATCGTTCAAACCAAAAAAATGCTGTGCTATTGGTGTTGTTCTTAAAAACACGCAAAATTACGAAAATTTATGCAGATTGAGGTCAATATCTTAATTTTACCGGCCTTAACCGTAATCAATGGTCGTTTATACCCACAAAGATGTACTTCGCGAAAGTATTAGATCCGAAAAAGATTCGGGCGGGTGCATTGGCTTTGTACCTACCATGGGCGCATTGCATGAAGGGCACCTGTCCCTTGTTCGAAAAGCACTTAAAGAGAACGACCTTGTTGTGGTAAGCATCTTTGTGAATCCAACTCAGTTCGACAACCAGCAGGACCTTGAGAAGTACCCCAGGATACACGAAGCGGATAAACGATTACTTGAATCCCTGAACGGCCGAATCCTGTTATTCATACCGGAAGCTTCGGAACTTTACGGGGACAAGGTTGAGGCGAAACGATATTATTTTGACGGACTCGAACACCAGATGGAAGGGGCTCACAGGAAGGGGCATTTCGACGGTGTAGGAACAGTTCTTTCCCTGTTCTTCACTATTGTTGAAGCAGATCGTGCTTACTTCGGGGAAAAAGACTATCAGCAGCTTCAGATCGTTAAGAAACTTACCGAGAAGTACTCCATCCCGGTTAAGATCATCGGCTGTCCAATTGTCAGGGAAGACAACGGACTTGCCATGAGTTCGCGAAACAAGCGACTCAGCCCGGAAGCCTTCGAAAAGGCATCTTTCATCTATAAAACCCTTTCTGAAGCAAAACAAAAATTCAAGTCGGAAAGCATCACATCACTCAAGGAATTCGTTAAGGAACAGTTTTTGCAACACGACTTGTTGAAATTGGAGTATTTCGAGGTTGCCAACGAACGAACACTCGTTCCGGCTGTGTATAAACGAAGTGATAATCGCTACAGGGCCTTTATTGCTGTTCATTGCGAAGAGGTACGCCTGATAGACAACATTGCCTTGTACTGAGCATAGGTATTGCCTGACTCCCCGGATTATTCCAATTTCCTTAAATTATTATTCTATAATCATTATTAGTATCTTTGCGCCATGCAAATACATGTAGTAAAATCCAAAATTCACAGAGTTAAGGTTACCGGTGCCGATCTAAATTATATCGGCAGTATTACCATAGACGAAGATCTCATGGATGCTGCAAATATCGTAGAGGGAGAAAAGATCCAGATCGTCAACAACAATAATGGTGAGCGATTGGAGACCTACGCTATCCCCGGAAAACGAAACAGCGGCGAGATCACATTGAATGGAGCTGCTGCCAGAAAAGTTGCCCCGGGTGATATCCTCATCCTGATCACATATGCGATCATGAGTGTTGAGGAGGCCAAGAAATTCAAACCTGCGCTTGTGTTCCCCAACGAGGAGAACAACTTACTCGTATAAATTGAACAAATCCCTGTCCAGATTCCTGCAAATTGCCATCCCTTTGGGGTTGGGTGTGTTCCTGCTATGGTACATCTATAACCTGTTCACCCCGGAACAACTGGAACAAACCTACTCCCACTTTCGTGAAGCTAATTACTGGATCGTGGCATTCTCCGTGTTTCTCAGTGTCTTTAGTCACTTTATACGTGCTTATCGATGGAACCTTATGTTCGAGCCCATGGGCTACAAACCAAAGCTCGCCAATAATTTCATGGCGGTTTCCGTGGCTTACCTGATGAATCTCTTCATCCCGAAAAGCGGCGAAGTCTCCCGGGCAGTGATCCATAGGAAATACGAAGGCATTCCTTTCGATAAAGGCTTTGGAACCATAATTTCGGAGCGGGTTGTAGACCTGTTCTTTTTGCTGCTCTTTACAATTGCCGCCCTGTTTATGCAGTTCGATACCCTGTATAACTATATGATCGATAGCATCCCGATCAAGAAACTCGTCATCGCTCTACTGGCGCTCGTGACATTGGGTGCTGTATTCTTGTTATTTCTGAAACGATCAAAGGGCGCCTTCGCTATAAAGATCAAGGTCTTCCTCGGTGGACTCAAAGAAGGGCTGTTCAGCGTTGTCAAGATGCAAAAGAAAGGGCAGTTTATAATTCTCAGCCTGGTGATCTGGGCCCTATACATTGCATCATTTTACACTGCCACCAAAGCCCTGGAAGAAACCGCTTCCATTACGGCCGGGGTGATCGTGATCACCTTCGTGGTGGGTAGTTTCACATTCGCCTTTACCAATAGTGGCTTCGGAACCTATCCGGCTGCAATTATGGGTATACTACTTATTTTCGGCGTGGCGAAGTCGGCAGGATTAGCTTTCGGTGTGATCGTCTGGACCTCTAATATTATCTCTATCGTCTTCTTCGGAGTTCTGTCTCTATTTCTCTTACCGGTGTACAACCGAAAGAAGGAGCTGAACTAGCCCAGCATTTTTAAAATTTACTATCTTTCGGGGACCAAAACTTCCCGAACTATGAAGCAATTATTTATTGTGGCTTTCACCCTGCTGATCGGGCTGAACGCCGGCGCCCAATCCAAGATCATTTACGAGGAATTCACCTCCTATAAACTGGACGACACTAGAAGGCTTAAGATCCAACTCCCCAGAGACTACGAAAGCAATACGGAAAAGGTCTATCCTATCGTAGTGGTACTGGATGCCAATTACCTTTTTGAACCCGTTGCAGGAAATGTGGATTATTTCGGGTATTGGGAAGACATGCCGGAGTGTATCGTGGTAGGTGTGATGCAAGGCGATAAACGATATGACGATTGTAATTACGACGACACCAACTTCATGCCTGCAGACCAGGGTGCAAACTTCTTCGAGTTCATCGGCCTGGAACTGATCCCTCATATTGACGAAAACTATCGAACAGCCAAATTCGTGATCGCGGTTGGTCATGATTTCACTGCAAATTTTATCAATTACTACCTTTTCAAAGACCCTCCGCTTTTCAACGGCTATATCAGCCTCAGCCCCGACCTCGCGCCCATGATGGATGAGCGACTTCCGGAGCGTATCCCTTCCATAGAATCTAAGATATTCTATTACCTGGCTACCGGAACCGACGATATCAAAGACCTGATGCAGATCAGTGAGGCGCTGAACACCTCTCTCAAACCACTGGAATCGGACAACTTCAAATACTACTACGACAATTTCGAAGGTGCAACGCATTATTCGCTTGTTGCCAGGGCGATCCCTTCGGCAATGGAAAAGATCTTCTCTGTTTACCGACCCATCAGCAAACAGGAGTTCTCCGATGTGATCATGAAGCTGGAAACCCCTGTTCATGCCTATCTCGTGGACAAATACAAAACGATCGAAGACCTCTTTGGTCTTACCAACCCGATACGGATCAACGATTTTATTGCAACTGCAACCGCAGCCGAAAAGAAAAAACAGTGGGAATCACTCAGGGACATTGCGTCCATGGCACAACGCCAGTACCCGGATACGGTACTGGGCGATTATTATATGGCCCGATTTTACGAAGAGACCGGCGAACCCAAGAAGGCCATGAGGACATACCAGGGAGCTTTCGATAAGGAGGAGGTTGAATTTATAACCGTGGACCTGATGTTGGATAAAGCCGACAAGATCAAAGAAGACTTCGGTTATTGATATCGGTTGTGAGCTAAGTATATTTTCATTCCTGAACCAATCCCCAGGCGACCTAAATACTCTTATGGCCAAGACCAAAACAACTTTTTTTTGTCAGAACTGCGGGGCCCAATTTGCCAAATGGCAGGGCCAGTGTACTTCTTGTAAGGAGTGGAATACTATTGCTGAAGAGATCATCCAGAAAGCCGAACCTACTTCCTGGAAGAAGGAGGAATCAGGTCCTAAGAGGATCTCCCGGCCGCTGCGTATTGCTGAAATTTCCGCAAATGAAGAATCGCGAATAGACACAAAAAGCCAGGAACTCAACCGGGTGCTCGGTGGCGGCCTGGTCCCCGGATCACTTACATTGCTGGGGGGCGAACCCGGTATCGGGAAAAGTACGCTGATGCTACAGATCGCACTTTCGCTGCCATATAAAACCCTCTATGTTTCAGGAGAAGAAAGTGCACAGCAGATCAAGATGAGGGCCGAACGTATACATCCGGATTCAAAGAACTGCTATATCCTTACTGAGACAAAAACACAAAATATCTTCCGACAGATCGCCGATATAGAACCGGACATTGTAGTGATTGATTCGATCCAAACCCTTCAAACCGACTATATCGAAAGCAGTGCCGGCAGTATCTCGCAGATCCGGGAATGTACTACCGAGCTAATAAAATATGCTAAGGAAACCGCCACACCTGTCATTCTCATTGGCCATATTACCAAGGACGGTAACCTGGCCGGGCCTAAAGTGCTCGAACATATGGTGGACACCGTACTGCAATTCGAAGGGGATCGCAATCATGTATACCGGATATTGCGGGCGCACAAGAATCGTTTTGGAAGCACCAATGAACTCGGCATATACGAAATGCAGGGTAGCGGACTGAGGGAAGTTTCCAACCCCTCGGAGATCCTGATCTCCAGGAACGAGGAACACCTCAGCGGAACAGCAGTTGCTGCAACCCTGGAAGGACTGAGGCCCCTAATGATAGAGGTGCAGGCATTGGTGAGTTCGGCGGTATACGGAGTGCCACAGCGATCGGCTACAGGCTTCAATGTGAAACGTCTGAATATGTTGCTAGCTGTCCTGGAAAAAAGAGCCGGGTTCAAACTAGGGGCAAAAGATGTTTTTCTGAATATTACGGGCGGAATCACCGTGGACGACCCGGCCATCGACCTCGCCGTTGTGGCATCGGTGTTATCGTCCAACGTTGATATCGCCATCGATAAGTCTATTTGTTTTGCTGCTGAAATTGGCCTGGCCGGAGAAGTGAGACCGGTCACCCGCGTGGAACAACGCATACTGGAGGCCGAAAAGCTCGGCTTCGGAAGTATCGTTATTTCAAAATACTGTAAACTTCCGAAGCAAAACTATTCAATAAACGTCATCAGGGTAGCCAAGGTGAAGGATGTCGTTCACCACCTATTCGGCTGATTATTCCTTGACAACATACTTTGTGATCCTGTCATTGCCCGAATAGATCAGGAAGAGGTATGTTCCTGTGGCAAATTCGGACAGCCCGATCTGCTGGCTATCACCCATTCGCTGAAGATCGATCGTCTGTACGAGACGCCCCTCTACCGTATAGATCTCAAGTTTGTCGAGGTCTATGTTTTCAGGGTTTGCCAGTATCACGTATTCTGTGGCGGGATTCAGATAGATCACTACCGAATTCAATCCCTGGTTATCTATATTCCCAAGAGTCGTATCCACAGTCAACTGAAACGAACAGTTAGAGGTGTTTCCTTCGGAATCCGTCGCACTGATATTCACAGTATGGGTGCCTCCCGGAAGCTGGGTCCCCGGTGCAGGATTTTGTGTGGTATTACTCACCGGACTCGTACAATTATCAGTAGCTGTAGCCTCTCCATTCACAAAATAATCGGGAACAGTATAGAGATTACCAGGCCCTACATTCACCGTCTGATCCGGCGGACAAGTTAGCGTTGGAGCTTCGTTGTCTTCAACCGTCACATCGAAAGAACATCCAACCGCATTACCACAATCATCCGTAATCACAAATGCATTGGTAGTGGTCCCCACCGGAAATAAGCTTCCGGATGAAAAGCCTGCTGTCTGGGTTATCGTAACTCCCCCGCAACCATCCGAAGCCGTTGGCAGCGAATAGGTAACAACGGCTTCGCATAACCCGGGATCGTTGTTTACCGTGATATCGGGCGGACAAGTAGCTGTTGGTTGGGTATTGTCCACAACTGTGATCACCTGGTCACAGCTTATCGTATTCCCGGACGCATCGATTGCCGTCCAGGTCCTGGTGATCACTTCTGTCATACCACATCCAGGAACGCTGCTGTCGCTAAAGGTAACCGAAGGATTCGGATCACAGCTATCGGATGCTGTAGCGGTTCCAGTGCTCGCCGGTGAAGTATCATTACCACACTCCACATTGATGTCTGCCGGGCAGCCTAAAGCCGGAGGTATGGAATCACTGCCATCTATCAGTACCACCGGATTGGCCGCCCATGTCTCATTACAGGACGGATCGCCGGTATCTTCCACATAAACCGTGTATGAATTTGCTCCGAGATTGGTAAATGTGCCGTTATTCACTTGTACAATAGCCGGCCCTGCCGGGTTGGTGGGAGTAATCGTATACTGAATACCGGTACAGGTACTGCAAGTAGTTGTAACAATAATATTTCCGTCGGTTCCTCCCGGGCAGGAAGGCGACGTTGCGTTAACCGATGATGTAAGGATATCACAAACAGGAACGCTGAATAGCGGAGATTCCCACAGTCCCCGTCCAAAGGTTCCGGCCCTTATCTTACCATTGGTGTGGTTGATCTCAAGATCGTAGATAGGTACATTGGGTAAACCAGTATTATAGAGTGTCCAGGGAGTTGAATCGGAAATATAATAAACCCCTACTGCCATTCCGATATACATGGCATCCGCAGGCGAGCCTCCGGTATTCTCATAGGCGATACTCAAAGCCGGTACATTGGGTAAACTACCGGAAATATTGGTCCAGCTGGACCCGGCATTTGTGGATTCGTACACCTTTTGGCCAGCGGTATATCCACTCAAAGTTATCCAAACCCTTGATGCGTTTGCAGGATCAATGGCTATATCGGTAATTGTGAGTCCGCCGGGCCAGGGTCCGGTTACATTTGTCCAGGAACCACCTGTATTGGAAGATGTTTGTATAACATTGTTATTTGCAGCGTACAATCGCGAACCATCGTTGATACCAACCGCCAGGGCTCCCCGGCCATCCGATCCAAGATTGGTCCAGGATGTACCC
>JAUIIU010000076.1 GCA_030431695.1 Bacteroidia bacterium
TCTTCCCGATAGATTGGCTGGCCATCGGCACCCAGTTTACTCATATTGCTACGTTGAATCTCCTCGAAGACTTCTTCTATCTTATGCTGAAGGCCGTGTTCAATGATAGTCCCGCACAAGATGTACAGCATATCGCCCAGGGCGTCTGCAACCTCCACAAGATCATTGTCGTTAGCAGCCTCCAGATATTCCTCGTTCTCCTCACGCATGAGTTTGTAACGAAGCAGGTTCTTGGATTCTCCGAGATCGGCGGTTGGGGTATTTTTAATTCCTAATCCGAAAGCCGAATGAAATTCGTGGACGGCAGCAATTTTGTCTTTCATAAAGTGGGTTTAAGGTTGTATTTTTGAATTCGTAAAACTACGAATTTTATGTTCACGACCGGACAATTGATCTTCGCCATTTGCTTTGTTATCGCTTTTGTGATCATTATGGTATTCGCCTACAAACGCGACAAGAAACTTCACAAAAAGCACTTCCGTGGAAGTCTGTGGATCCTGGTTGGGTTCCTAGTCTTTGTCGGCCTGCTGTTGCTCGCAAAGTGGCTACTGAAACAATAAAAAAAACCTCCACGCTTTCACAGGGAGGTTTTTCAGTATTAACACTAAAATTATCCTACTCCAGGTAACCGTACTCCTTAGAGTAATTCAGCATCTGCTCTTCGAAACTTCCCGGCTGTTTGATCGTAAATCCTGTGATCTCCCCATTCTCGTCCATATCAGGAACAATAACAGGGTTCACAAATCCGCTGTAAGGCGCGCTCTTAAACTGACTGTTTCGCTCAAGTACCTGCTTATGAAGTTCCTGGTCTACTTTTACACCGTAATCCTCAACCAGTGCTTTAGCTGCGTCATAGTCGCCTTCCGAAGTAATACGCTGTGTCTCCCTCAGCAATCTGCCGAAGATCTCACGTAGCTTTGTGTAGTCCTTGATATCGTAATAGGTCTTTCCATCACGGGTAATCTTTTCGATCACATTTTCGGCCTTTCCCTGTTCGTAAGCCCAGGCACTAACCCATTGACGGTTTCTCATATGAGCTTCCTCAACATCATCACCTAATTCCAGGCGTATCAGCTGTGAGACCAGTCCGTTACGGATATAACCATCATAGGCTGCTTTTCCAGTGGCTTCCCAATCTTCAACAAGTCCAAGCTCCTGTAGCTTAGGATCCAATAGGTAATAGAGTCCGAAAAGATCGGCACGACCTTCTTCTATGGTAGATTTATAACTCTTCAGCGTTTCTTTCGGCGTACCCACACCAGGGTTGATCTGCCCGGATGCATGCCCGATCACTTCGTGTAAGGCAGTGTGCAATTTGTCCGCCAATTGCCCGTATTGCTTCTCAAGTTCCACCTCCTCTTCGTCATGGGCGAATTCCTGCAGGCGTCCACTTCCGCCGGCATTATTGTACGAGTTGATAATGTTTCCAAGGGAAACCGACTTACTGCCGTGTTTTTGTCTAATCCAGTTGTTATTTGGAAGGTTCACACCGATAGGGGTTGAAGGTGAAGCATCCCCTGCCTCACCGGCCACGATGACCGTTTTGTATGAAACTCCTTTCACTTCCTTCTTCTTGTGTTCTTCCATCAAAGGCGAATTATCCTCGAACCACTGGGCTTCACTGGACAAGACAGCCATTTTCTTGGACATATCGAAATCCTTGATCTCGACAATAGTCTCGTACGAACCTTTATATCCTTTTGGGTCGTTATACACTTCTATGAACCCATTGATCCAGTCGATATCTCCTTCCGTAGAATTCACCCAGGCAACCGCATAGTCGTCCCAGGTATCCAGGCTACCCGTTTTGTAGTACTCGATAAGGAGTTCCAGCGCTTTGGCCTGGTTCTCATCCTCAGCAACGCCTTTGGCCTTTTCCAGCCAGAAAATGATCTTATCTATGGCAGCTCCATATAGCCCTCCACTTTTATAGACTTTCTCAACCAGCTTACCGTTTTCACGAACTAATCTGGTATTCAATCCTTTCTCGATCGGCTCATTGGGGTCAACCTCGATAGCGTCGTAAAAGGCCTCTACGTCGGCAGTAGTAATATCCGGCCCATAGAAGTTGATCGCACTTTCAAGTACGATATCAGCATCTTTGGACAGGTTCACTTTCTTGGTATCCGCATTGTTGAAGATCACATCAAAGGCTTCACCTTCAAGGGTCGTATTCGTTTCTGAAAGCAATTGAAGGAGGTATTCCGCAGTGAAATCTGGTTTCATCTTCGCGGTACTGTAGTGGTGATGAATTCCGTTGGAGAACCAAACTCTTTTAAGGTAGATCTCGAAATTCTTCCAGTCCTCCGAATTCTTGTCTCCCTCATAGTTGGTGTAGACATTTTCCAGGGCTTTCCTGATCGTGAGATTATGACGATAGTTCTGGTCCCACATGATATCCCGGCCTGCAAGACCAGCCTGTGTTAAGTAATAGACCAGTTTCTGTTCGTCCAGTGAAAGATCTTCCCAACCCGGGATCTGGTAACGAAGGATTTTCAGGTCGGCAAATTGATCGACCTGGTATTCAAAATCATCGGTTGCGACCTCCTCAACTTCGGGCATGTTATTCTCCTGCTTCTTGTCATCTCCACACGAATAGCACAGCACGCCAAAAAGAGCGATCGCGATAAAAAATTTAAGCTTCATATGATTGTATTTTTAGTTCTACAAATGTAGCAAATCATTTCCTCCTTTTAAAAGGTTTTAGGCACGTATAAAATTGATTATCTTAGCTTGACAAACCAACGCCTTTCCAATATGAAAATCTTTAAATATATACTGTTCCTCTTACTTATCGTGATCATCGCCGGGGGTATTTACTTCGGAACCCAGGATGGAAATTACGATGTGGCAAGGTCCAAAGAGTTCAATGCACCGGCAGAAGTGATCTACGACCAGGTTAAGGATTACAAAACCTGGAAAGAATGGGGGCCATGGATGGACGAAGACGATCAACTCGAGATCACCTACGCTGAGAAGTCGGAAGGTGAAGGTGCCTCCTATTCATGGAAAAGCGAGCAGATGGGCGATGGCTCCATGAAAACGGTTAAGGTGATCCCCAATAAGGAGATCGATCAGAAGATAACTTTTAATACTCCTATCGGCGATTCGGAAAGTGATGTATACTGGCGCTTCGAACCCTCTGAAACGGAAGGCAAGACAAAGGTTACCTGGGGTATGAAAGGGAAACATTCTTTCATGGAAAAGGTTATCATGGCCTTTCAGTCGGAGGATTTTGAAACCAGTCTCGGCGATATGTACGCCAAAGGATTGTCTAATCTCGAAACTGAAGTAGAAGACGCTATGAATGCTTATGAGATCACGGTGGACGGGATCACACGTCACGGAGGGGGTTTCTATATGTACAATACCACTTCCTCCAGGATGTCAGAGATCGGTGCCAATATGGGTGCCATGCTGGGCCAGATATCCAGGTTCATGAACGAGAACAATATCAACGCTTCGGGTATGCCATTCACCATATACAACAATGTGGATAAGGCCAACGGTACGGTTATCTTTTCATCGGCCATCCCCGTAGCGGCCGAAGTAATAACCCCTCCCGGAAGTCCAGTCCTCTGTAGCTATATGGCGCCCGTTGACGCCTTGAAAACCACCCTGAGAGGAAAATACGATAACCTGGGTGAGGCCTATGACAAAGCCGAAGCCTACCTGAATGAGAACAACCTGGTGAGCGATCCTTCGAGGAATATGTTCGAGATCTATGCGAACGATCCGGGTGAGGTTCCTAATCCGGCAAATTGGGTTACCGAGATCTACATCCCGGTCATAACACCTTCCACCCCGGGATTAAGTCCACGATGAAGCAGGTTCTACTAGTATTCTTAGGAGGTGGATTGGGAAGTGCAATACGTTACCTGGTTGGACGGTGGACGGATGGCAGCTTTGCCTTTTTTCCCTACGGAACCTTCCTTGTAAACGTGATCGGTTGCCTGATCATCGGGGTAGTTTTGGGAATGAGCCTAAAATTCAACACCCTGTCTCAGAATACAGTCTTATTCCTCGCAACCGGTTTTTGCGGAGGATTCACGACTTTCTCGGCCTTTGCCTACGAAAACTACGCCCTGCTTAAAAATGGCGACTATCTCGCCTTTTCAGTTTATACCTTCGGAAGCCTGGCCCTTGGATTCGGGGCGGTACTGATCGGGTTATGGATTTCCAGGCTTATTTAGTTTTATCATAGTCCTTTACCCCGGCCTCAATTCGAACAAAGAGATCGTTCTCCCTTGGTGGGATCGGGCAGGAATATCGATCACTATACACACAATACGGGTTGAATGCCTTATTGAAATCGAGGTAGAATACCGATTTTTCCGGGATTGGGAACTCCAGGTAGCGCCCGCCACCATAGGAACCATCACCACTGGTTAGATCTGTGAAAGGAACAAATAGAATATCTTCCGCAGACTCGTTCCCTTTCGGATCGCGATAAATGTTCACCATAAGTTCTTTTCCGTCCAGCTCGAAGTGGGCTTCTCCGTATTTCACATACTCCGCAAGTCTTTCGGTATTGGTACGAAGTAAGAACGGCACCTCATCCGGGGTACGAGTTAATTTGGCTTTAACACAATATTTCAGGTCAATGGGATAAAACTCAAGGCCTTCGAAAGAAGCTATCTTGTCGAGCTTCAGCGGTGAGGTCGAAGGGTTCCTGAACCGCTCATTCTCGGAGGCGTGGAATGCCTCGATCTCCTCTACCAATTGGCGTTTGGTCTGTGAGAAGACAGGCGCCATCAGAAGAAAAGTCATAAGTACACAGAATACTCTCATATCATGATTTTAGTAAAGATAGGTATTACGATTCAGAAAATATTTCTACATTTAACCATCAATTGGTTACAATGAGCAATTATACATACATCCGAACCATCGTACAGGTTACCCAAAAGGCAACCTTCCGGAGATGTGTATATTGATCTATGAGAATATAATTTAATTCAATTAGAAAACGTCCCGGTAAATGCCGGGACGTTTTATTTTTATATAGCTGACCAAACATGAAAAAACTCTTTAACTCTTACATAAGGAACTTTTCCGGGCTGTCGAGGGAAATATGGTTTCTCTCTTTCGTTACCTTCATAAACAGGGCGGGCGCTATGGTAATTCCATTCCTTTCGCTATACCTGGTCAACGAAAAAGGATTCAGCTTACCACAAGTGGGTTGGATCATGACCTGCTTCGGTCTTGGGTCGCTAAGCGGTACCTACGTAGGTGGCAGGTTAACAGACAGCATTGGTTACCACAAGGTGATCTTGTTGAGTCTTTTCCTGGGAGGGTTAGGATTTATAGGGCTTCAACTGCTGGATGATTTCGCTTCCATCTGCCTCGGGATATTCGTAGTTATCTTTCTTGTTGATTCTTACCGACCGGCCATTTTCGTGGCCTGCGACGCCTACAGTAAACCGGAGAACGTGACGCGAAGCATCGCTCTCATCCGACTCGCAATCAACCTGGGCTTTTCCATTGGCCCTTTGATTGGCGGGGTCATTATCGCGAGGATCAACTATGACGCATTATTCTGGATCGATGGACTCAGCTGTATAATAGCAGCAGTGTTGCTTTACGTAATGCTGAAACCGAAACGGGTGAGCCACGAAGAACAAAAGGTGGTAACAAAGGAAGGTGTTTCCCCTTTCAGGAATTTCGCCTTTATGCTGTTCTTTGTGATCATGATCGCGAATGCCATCATGTTCGTTCAGTATTTTTCGGTCATGCCACTTTATTACAAGGATGTCCATTTCCTTTCCGAAGATCTTATCGGCGGTCTGATGTTCATCAACGGCGCCATGATCGTTATCCTCGAAATGCCCCTGGTGGGCTGGCTGGAGCGATTACAGGTATCCAGGACCATAGCAACTTTCTGGGGCGTGGTATTCCTGGCCCTGAGTTTTGTAGTTCTTAATTTTAGTGATGGCATCTGGATCCTGATCCTGGGAATGGTATTGATGACATTTGGTGAAATGATAGGGGCCCCCTTTTCGAACGCCCTGGCCCTGTCACTTTCGCCCAAGGGACGCAAAGGCAGCTATATGGGTGTTTACAGCATGAGTTTTTCACTGTCACATATCATCGGCCATAATGGGGGGATGAACCTGGTGAATACATACGGTTACAGCAGTACATTGAATATTATGTTCGTAGCACTGATCGGTACTGCCTTGCTCACATTGTACCTCTACAGGTATCTGAAAAAATCGTCTAAATTTACTTCTTATTGATTGAGGATATGAAATATATAATACTTGTGATGGTTTTCTTCGGAATGATCAGCTGCGGAAATACTTCCGAAGAAAAATCATTTAAAAAAGATACCGGCACAACAGGCTCTAAAACCTTGCCGAAATTGGACAGTAGCCGATACAATGCAGCTTTTCTGATCATGGATGGAGTGTATAATACCGAACTTACTGCCCCGTTCGATATTTTTCAGCATACAGTTTACCGCGATAGTATCAGGGCTATGAATGTATTTACTGTGGCTAATACCGATGATGCTATTATGAGCTTTGAAGGATTACGGATCCTACCCGATTTCAACTACAGGAAGGATTCGGTTCCGCGAATTGACATTCTGGTAATTCCCAGTGCCGAACATCACCTGGATACAGACCTGGAAGATACAGAGATGATCGCCTTTGTAAAGCAAGTAGCCAGTGATGCAATGTTTGTTACATCTCACTGCGACGGAGCCTTTGTGCTGGCTAAGGCTGGTTTGCTGGAAGGCAGGGTTTCCACCACTTTCCCCAGTGATATTATACGAATGAGGGAGATGTTCCCATCACTGGACATTAGGGAAGATGTGCTGTTTGTTCACGACGGAAAGTATATTACCTCTGCAGGTGGTGCCAGGAGCTTTGATGCTGCATTATACCTGTGTCAGTTCCTCTATGGAAAGGAAAAAGCAGAGTCCCTGGCGCGGGGACTAGTGATCGACTGGGACCTTGAGAAGGTTCCGCATTTGATAATCCCCCGGGACTAACCGACGATTGGTTTTATCTCGTTGTTCGCAATTATGTGTGAAAGTACGATCTGAGTCTTGGTTTCCCCGTAAACGATGAGTTGATCGATAAAGGATTCCAGGTGTTTTTGATTTTTAAGGACTACCTCCAGGATGATATTCTCGTTCCCTGTGATCCTGTAGCAATTGAGTACTTCATCGTATTCCTTTACCTTCTGAAGAAAAGGTTTGAGCTTTCCCATGAACGCCCGAAGAATGATGATTGCCTTTAACTGGTACCCTGCTTCGAATGGCGAGACAACGGTCTTATATCCATTAATCAAACCGGAATCTTCCATCTTCCGGATTCGTTCTGCCACCGCAGGAGAACTGATGCCGACACGCCTGCCGATCTCGGCATTGGACAAGCGCGCATTTTCCTGCAAACATTTGAGAATCTTCGAATTAAGCAAATCTACTTTCATTTGTAAGTAATTCAGTTAAAATATTTAATAATTAAAGTAAATATAGCTTTTTAATTTAATATCTATATTCATTTCGGTGTTGTTCGTAGTAAATTTGAGTGACTTAAAAAAATTGCTTGCTCCAAAATGATTCCTAGTTTTCCAAACAGACTACCTCCGTCGCCTATTTATAAAAAGGCTCAGGAAATATTTACCCTTTCTCGACATATTTCTTCTTACATCACGGATGATCTTGCTGTGTTGCAGGAAGATGGTAACGAGGATCCTTCGATCTATTTCGGGGGTGATATTGTTCAACAATCGGTTTCACTCGTTCCTGAGATAATGAAAGCCGAGAGCCAGACCTATGCCGAGGAAAAACACAAGTACGCTGCGTCGTTGACGCGACTTGTCAATAGATTGCACAAGAATTGCGAACGACTCGAACGCACTAACAGCAATGGGAAGGATTTTCTTCCTATACTTCGGGGAGAACTCAAGAAGTTCCGAAAACTACAACGGAACTGGATGCTGACATTCTAAGACTCGGCCGATCTCCGATTCCAACCGCTCATATTTATATCTCGAGCAAGTAGTTCGCTGCTTACACTTCGCTCAGGATAAGCGACTCACACACTTTTCGTTCCGAAAAAGTGGTTCAGAATGTCCGTTCCATCTTCGGAAAAGATCCTTCGACTTCGCTCAGGATAAGCGACTCACACACTTTTCGTTCCGAAAAAGTGGTTCAGAGGGTCCCGTGCTATCTTCGGAAAAGATCCTTCGACTTCGCTCAGGATAAGCGACTCACACACTTTTCGTTCCGAAAAAGTGGTTCAGAGGGTCCCGTGCTATCTTCAGAAAAGATCCTTCGACTTCGCTCAGGATAAGCGACTCACACACTTTTCGTGTCGAAAAAGTGGTTCGCTGCTTACATATTCCTTCTGTACTGCCCACCCACTTTGAACAGTGAGTCTGTGATCTCACCCAGCGAACAGTATTTGGTGGCCTCCATCAGTTTTTCAAACAGGTTTTCATTCTGAATGGCAGCTTTTTGCACTTCGGCCAGGGATTCCCCGGACTTCGTTTCGAACGTCTTGTGGAGATTGTTCAGAGTTGCGATCTGTTGCTGCTTCTCCTCTTCGGTCGCACGGATCACTTCCGCAGGTAAAATAGTTGGAGAACCTTTACTGCTCAGGAAGGTATTAACCCCGATGATCGGGAATTCCCCTGTGTGTTTCAAGGTTTCGTAATACAGGCTTTCTTCCTGGATCTTGCTGCGCTGGTACATGGTTTCCATGGCGCCAAGAACTCCGCCACGCTCCGTAATACGGTCGAATTCTTCTAAAACCGCTTCCTCAACCAGGTCTGTAAGTTCTTCAATGATGAATGATCCCTGGATCGGGTTCTCATTCTTGGCCAGTCCGAGTTCCTTGTTGATGATCAGCTGGATCGCCATGGCACGCCTAACGCTTTCTTCCGTTGGGGTCGTAATGGCCTCATCGTACGCATTGGTGTGCAGGGAATTACAGTTGTCGTAGATCGCGTACAGCGCCTGGAGTGTGGTTCGAATATCGTTGAAATCGATCTCTTGCGCGTGCAAGGATCGCCCCGAAGTCTGTATGTGATATTTCAGCATTTGTGCCCTGGGGTTAGCGCCGTATTTATTCTTAAGTGCTTTCGCCCATATCCTTCTGGCCACACGACCTATTACCGAGTATTCCGGATCGATACCATTGCTGAAGAAGAACGACAGGTTCGGCCCGAATTTATTAATGTCCATTCCACGGGACAAATAGTATTCCACATAGGTAAATCCATTAGCCAGTGTAAACGCCAGTTGGGTGATAGGGTTGGCTCCTGCTTCGGCAATGTGATAGCCCGAAATGGAAACGGAATAGAAATTCCGCACATTGTGTTCGATAAAGTACTCCTGAACGTCACCCATCAGCCTGAGGGCGAATTCCGTGGAGAAAATACAGGTATTCTGTGCCTGGTCCTCCTTGAGGATGTCCGCCTGAACGGTTCCGCGCACCTGGCTCAGCGTTTCCGCCTTTATACGCTGATACACTTCGGCAGGCAATACCTGGTCCCCGGTAACTCCAAGGAGCATAAGTCCGAGTCCGTCATTACCTTCCGGCAACTCACCCACGTATTCAGGGCGTGTGCTACCACTGTCCTTATACAATTTCTTAATTTTCTTCTCCACATCGGCTTCCAGGCCGTGCTCGCGTATGTATTTCTCACAATTCTGATCAATAGCCGCATTCATGAAGAAACCCAGCAGCATTGGTGCAGGACCGTTGATGGTCATACTCACAGAGGTCATAGGGTCACTAAGATCGAAGCCCGAATACAATTTTTTCGCATCGTCAAGACAGCAAATGGAAACACCTGCATTCCCGATCTTCCCATAGATATCTGGGCGATGATCGGGGTCATTTCCGTATAGTGTCACACTGTCGAAGGCGGTAGATAATCTTTTGGCCGGCATACCCAGGCTCACGTAATGAAAACGCCTGTTGGTACGCTCCGGTCCTCCTTCACCCGCAAACATCCGGGTGGGATCCTCTCCTGTTCGCTTGAAAGGGTAAAGTCCCGAAGTGAACGGAAATTCTCCCGGAACATTTTCCTGCAGTGACCACCTCAAAATATCACCCCAGGCTGTATATCTGGGTAATGATACTTTTGGGATCTGTGTGTGAGATAATGATTCGGTGTGTGTTTGGATATCGATCTGTTTTCCTCTTACCTTGAAACTGTAGACCGGGGCCTTATAACGTTCCACTTTTTGTTGCCAGCCTGTGATCACTTCCCAGTTGTAAGGATCCAGGTCCATTTTCACCCTGTCGAATTCTGCAAGGAGTAATTTGAGGAATTGTTTGTTTTCTTCTGAAACGGATGTAGAATTGAATTCAAGTCCGGATTTCGATAATTCCGGCACAGCGTCCAGTACCGATTCAATGGTTTTATATATTCCGAAGAGCTTTTGCGCCACTTTAACCTGGACATCCGAAGTTGCATCGTAGGCCCGGTTATTCTCAGAGATCTCGGAGAGGTAGCGTGTTCTGGCCGGAGGGATCACGAAGATCTTCTCGGACATCTCCCCGCTGATCGTATAGTTACTCTCCAGGGCCCCTTCTGTCTTTTCGTTCAAAAGGTCCATCACCGCCTTGTACAGCTGGTTCATACCAGGGTCGTTAAACTGAGATGCAATAGTTCCATAAACCGGGAGTTCCTCCTGCGGTGTATCCCACAGGTTATGATTCCGCATATATTGTTTTTTCACATCTCGCAAGGCATCCAGCGAACCTCGTTTGTCGAATTTATTGATGGCCACCAGGTTAGCAAAATCGAGCATATCGATCTTCTCCAGCTGTGTGGCAGCACCGAATTCGGGGGTCATTACGTACAGGGAAATGTCACTGTGCTCCAGGATCTCCGTATCACTCTGTCCAATACCCGAGGTTTCAAGTATGATCAGGTCGAAGCCTGCCGCTTTCAGCACTTCGATCGCTTCCGTGACATATTTTGAAAGTGCCAGGTTACTTTGTCTGGTTGCCAGGCTACGCATATACACCCTGGGCGAATTAATGGAGTTCATGCGAATTCGATCTCCCAACAGTGCGCCCCCGGTCTTTCTTTTGGAAGGATCCACGGAAATAAGACCAATAGTCTTTTCGGGAAAGTCGAGAAGGAAGCGCCTAACCAGTTCGTCCACCAGGGATGATTTACCGGAACCACCGGTTCCTGTTATCCCCAATACCGGGGTATCTACAGATTTGTTCTCTTCATGTATCTTGTCCAGAGCAGTTTTTGCAACTTCCGGAAAATTCTCGGCGGAAGAAATAACACGTGCAATGGTTCCGTGCTGGTTGGTTGATAGATTGTCCATCTCACCGTTCAGGGCGTTACCAATTGGGAAGTCGGATTTCTCCACAAGGTCATTGATCATACCCTGTAGTCCCATTTCCCGGCCGTCATCCGGGGAATAAATGCGGGTAATTCCGTAGTTCATAAGATCCTCGATCTCGGAAGGCAAAATAACACCGCCACCTCCGCCAAAGATCTTTATATGACCGGCACCACGCTCCTGCAGCAGGTCGTACATATACTTAAAGTACTCGTTATGTCCTCCCTGGTAGGAGGTCATGGCGATGGCATTGGCATCCTCCTGGATAGCTGTATTCACCACTTCTTCTACACTTCGGTCGTGGCCCAGGTGTATCACTTCAACCCCCGTAGCCTGGATTATACGCCTCATAATATTGATGGCGGCGTCGTGTCCGTCGAAAAGAGATGCTGCGGTTACGATTCGGACTTTATTCTTGGGTTGATACGGCGTGGTTTGCTGCATTTGTAATTTCAGTTAAAAAATCATTGCCAAATTTACGAAAATCGTAATAAAGATAGCATCTCAGCGATAATATGATATACAGAAAAATATTTGTATTTATTTTAACAAGTCGAATTATTTTGTATATTGCGAGATCAATATTAAACAACAAATAACTTATTTATTATGAAAAAAATTTACTTATTAGGATTTGCATTATTTGCATTTACTTTCGCAAATGCTCAAATAATCGATGACGACATGGAATTCTACAGCCTAGGTGAAATGGGAACTCAGAATCCTACTACTTGGACTAGCTGGACCAACGACGGTGGTGCTTCTAACGACGGTTTTGAGGTAGTTGATACTCAGAGTGCTTCTGGTGATCAATCACTTCTTTCAGAAGGAGATGAAGGTAGAGACCCTGTACTATTGCTAGGTAACCAAACTTCTGGTGACTACACTCTAAGATGGAACTTCTACATTCCCTCTGGAAAAGAAGGATACTTCAACATCCAGGGTGAGATTCCTGCTGCTGGAACTGCTCTTTCAGGTGTATGGAACTCAGGAGATATCTACTTTAACGAAGCTAACGGTAACCCAGGTGGTATCACAGATACTAACGGTGACATGACAGGACTTAGTTTCCCACACGATCAGTGGTTTACTTGTATCCTTTATGTTGATGTTGATGCCCTTACTTACCGATTAACTATCGACGGTGTTTCTACTGCTGATATCGCTTTCCAAGGTTCTGGTGACATGACACTAGGAGGAATTAACTTCTATCCTGGTTCTGCTCTTGCTGAAATGTATGTTGACGATGTTTACTACATTGATGGAGCTCTAGGAAACAACGACTTCGACGAAGTTGCTATGACTGTTTATCCTAACCCAGTTCAGAACATCCTTAACATCAACACT
>JAUIIU010000123.1 GCA_030431695.1 Bacteroidia bacterium
CGCTGTGGTGTTACTCGATGAGATCGAAAAAGCACACCCTGATGTGTTCAATATGCTATTACAGGTGCTGGACGACGGTTACCTGACTGATAGCCTTGGAAGGAAGATCGACTTCAGAAACACAATAATCATTATGACATCGAACATCGGTGCTCGTAAGTTGAAGGATTTCGGACAGGGAGTTGGATTCGGTACAGCTGCAAAAGAGAGCCAGGCCGATGCCCATGCCAAGAGTGTGATCGAAAATGCATTGAAAAAGACCTTCGCACCAGAGTTCCTGAACCGTGTGGATGACGTAATGGTTTTCAACGCACTGGAAAGAGAGCACATCCACGCTATCATCGATATCGAACTCGGGAAATTATACGAGCGAATTGCCGACATCGGTTACAAACTGACCCTTACCGACAAGGCCAAGGATTATATTGCCGACAAAGGTTTCGACAAGGAATACGGAGCCCGTCCGCTCAAGCGTGCTATTCAGAAATACATAGAGGATGCACTGGCAGAAGAGATCATCAATTCGAATTTACAAGAAGGGGATGCCATTTCCATGGACCTCGATGAGAAGAAGAACGAATTGAAGATCAAGATCAAGAAGCAAAAGAAGACAACAGAGTCTTAACCCATTGCCTTACTGGCTTACGGCAGCTGTTTGGTGAACGAACAGCTGCTTTTTTTTGTAGTATTTATTCTGAAAAGATGGATCATAAAGACGCCATACTTTCGAGACTCAGGGAAGAGATCGATAAGACAACCGAACTGGTATACAAGTACCGGGAACTTACCAAACCCATAGCTCCTGAGAATGCGATTGGCAGGGTTTCACGGATGGACGCGATCAACAATAAATCGGTGAACGAGGCCGCATTGCGCAAAGCAGAGGCAAAACTGAAAAATCTTACCATCGCCTTGTCGAAAGTAGATGATCCCGATTTTGGTATATGTATTCGATGTAAGCAGGAAATACCACTGGGAAGAATTATGCTACTTCCCCATGCAGTTACTTGCGTACAATGTGCGAAATGATTAACTTAATCTGTTAAAAAATAGAATGTTACCTCCGGATAAGATAATCGTTCTTCATTTTGGTTCGGTCGAAATTCACCAGAATTATATGATCATGGTGATGAACGAAGGTGTTTCTGTTGATGCTACTATCAATGCAAAACTAACGGAAGTGGCCCTGAAACATTTTGGCAGTCGTCCGTTCGGCTATATCACTCATCGGAAGAATTCCTATTCGGTGGACCCTAATGTTTACCACAAAACCTCGGCAATTGAAAATCTTGTTGGGTTTGCAATTGTTTCAGACAAGGATCTTCGCCTTGGTACAGCTAAGGTAGAAAGTCGTTTCCTCGATAAACCTATGAAAGTGTTCAAGGATCTGCCGTCCGCAATTGACTGGATTGAAGGGAAAATGCCTTAAACAAACAGTATTTCAGGATCTATGCTCATATTCTGAAGAAACCCGATAGCCGTGTGGATATCGTTTGCCAGCAACCTGTCCTCATCCACGAACGGAACCGAATCCCGGAACGAACTCACGAAACTTTCCAGAAACGTTGAAGTCTTCTTCGGCCTGCGGAATTCCAGGGCCTGTGAGGCATTGAACAATTCGATCGCGAGAACGGTCTCCAGGTTTTCCAATACCCTGTAACACTTTGTAGCTGCATTAGCCCCCATGCTAACATGGTCTTCCTGTCCGTTGGACGAAACGATGGAATCCACCGAAGCAGGAGTTGCGAGTTGTTTATTCTCACTTACGATACTGGCAGCGGTGTATTGCGGGATCATAAAACCGCTGTTTAGTCCCGGATTATTCACCAGGAAATCCGGCAGCCCACGCAAGCCGGAAACCAGTTGAAAGGTCCGCCGTTCGGAGATATTGGCAAGTTCAGCAAGAGAAATGGCAAGAAAATCCATCGCAAGGGCCAATGGCTGACCGTGAAAATTACCTCCTGAAATAATCTTGTCTTCACCCACAAAGATATTGGGGTTGTCTGTAACCGAATTGATCTCTGTCTTAAAGGTCTTATGGGCAAAGACGATGGTGTCCTTGGTTGCACCATGTACCTGTGGGATACATCGGAATGAATAAGGGTCCTGCACATTTTCCTTCTCGCTTTTTGCGATCTCACTGTCGTCTAGCAGATAAGTGATCCTTTCGGCGGTCTTTACCTGTCCCCTGTGAGGACGGGCAAGGTGAACCAATGGATCGAACGGACTCATATTGCAATCCACACAAAATACAGAAGCCTCTCCGGTCTTTAAATTCCGGAGAGGCCCATGTAGTTGAAAGAGCTGGTATTAACCAGCATTTGGATGTGTGCAGGGAGTTGGATT
>JAUIIU010000077.1 GCA_030431695.1 Bacteroidia bacterium
TACCCCGCAATTGTTCAGTGGCAATTGTAAGGCTCCTGCGCATTGCTGTTTCGCAACCCTTCCGGTTACGCAGCGGTCTACTTTATTGGTCAACCAATCCTTGCAAGCTACAGCTTCCAGCTGCAGCAGCTTTCCCAGGTATCCCTCAATTCGATCAGTATGGTAGTCGGGATTCTTGTAGTTCCTGTGGATGGTTTTATCCCGCATGATTGTCTTGGGGGAACTTCCGAACATATCTTCCAGGGCGAAATCCATAGGTTTTTCGCCGGTGGAGCCACTCTCAAAGCAGAATTGATGATCACCGGTTACTTCCCCAACCTCGTACATAGGTGATCGTTCTCTTTCGGCTACTCTCTTGAGCGTTGCGATATCTTTTTCTCCTATAACCAGCCCCATACGTTCCTGAGACTCATTGCCAATTATTTCCTTGGCTGAAAGGGTAGGGTCACCGATCGGTAGTTTATCAAGATCAATATGCCCACCGGTTTCCTCAACGAGTTCGCTAAGGCAATTCAGGTGTCCGCCGGCGCCGTGATCGTGAATGGAGACTATTGGGTTTTCTTCGCTTTCAACCATCCCTCGTACGGCATTCGCTGCCCTTTTTTGCATTTCAGGGTTCGATCGTTGTACGGCATTCAATTCGATGCCGCTTTCGAATTCTCCCGTATCTGCCGAAGAAACCGCGGCTCCACCCATACCGATCCTGTAGTTCTCCCCTCCCAGGATAACCACCTTATCACCAATATTGGGTATGTCTTTGATCGCCTGGGAAGCTTTTCCGTATCCGATACCCCCGGCCAGCATGATCACCTTATCGAACCCGAGTTTACGTGCTTCTTCTTCATGCTCGAAGGTAAGCACCGAGCCGGCGATCAACGGTTGCCCGAATTTATTTCCAAAATCAGAAGCCCCGTTACTCGCTTTGATAAGAATATCCATCGGTGTCTGGTACAGCCAGTCACGCTCCTTCATTGCTTTTTCCCAGGGTCTGTTGTCCATGAGTCGCGAATAGGAGGTCATATAAACCGCTGTTCCGGCCAATGGCAATGACCCTTTTCCACCTGCGAGCCGATCCCTGATCTCACCACCGCTTCCCGTTGCCGCCCCGTTAAAGGGTTCAACGGTGGTAGGGAAGTTATGGGTCTCGGCTTTCAGGGAGATCACACTTTCGAATGGAGTAATCTGGTAGTAGTCGGGTTTATCGGGTGTTTTGGGCGCGAACTGCTCAACTTCGGGGCCTTTCACGAATGCCACATTATCCTTGTATGCCGATACTATATCGTTGGGGTTGGTTTCCGAAGTCTTTTTTATCAGTTTGAAAAGTGACGACGGCATGGTCTCTCCATCAATTTCGAAGGTACCATTGAAGATCTTATGCCGGCAATGTTCACTGTTCACTTGGCTGAACCCGAAAACTTCACTGTCGGTTAATTTTCTTCCCAGTTTTTCCGAAAGCGAATTGAGATATTCAACCTCTTCTTCACTCAAGGCAAGTCCTTCCTTTTCGTTGTAGGAAGCAATATCCGAGATCTCCATGATCTTTTCAGGCTCGATATGAAGGTCGAAAAGATCCTGGTTCAATTCGTTGAATTTCTGCGCGAGCATTGGGTCGTAATCCGAATAACCCTCATTTACATGTTTGTATTCTTCAATTCGGGTAATACCATCAATGTGCATGTTTTGGGTGATCTCCACCGCATTCGTACTCCATGGTGAGATCATTGCGGCTCTCGGGCCAACAAAAAAATCCGCTATCGCGGACTGTTCAATTTTAGGTTGGTTGCCAAATAACCAGCTAAGTTTTTCAATGGTTCGTGCGGAAAGATCGCCTGCGGACCGGACAGCAAAAACAGTGTTTTTTACGTCGCCAAAGAAGTGGATCATCAGAAGAATTTTAAGGTACGGTGAACAAAGTGCAAAAATAACTAAATAAAAATAATTTCAGGGTATATGGATGCCATATAAAGCAATGGAAATATTGTTGTCCGCGATACTTCGAATTCCGCAAATAAAAAACACAAATTCAGTGTCTTAACCTTTACGTGCAAGCATGCAAAAGGAGAAAATCTCCAGCCTCCCTTATCTCTACCTTGTTAGTGGGTTTTTGGATTCAATTATTAGCCGTACCTTCAGCCCGCAAAATAATCAGCTAAAGTTTTAAATATGAACCTAAAAACCCTTTTAATGGTGTTGATAGTGCTATTTTCCGTAGCATTACCAGCCCAGGAAACCTTTCCGCCAAGCGAAGTCATTACCGGTACCTATATCGGTCAAACCATCCCGCTAAGAGATTTTCCAACAGTTGAGAGTCAGAATTACGACGCGAAAGAACAAACAATGGTATTGGATCAGTTGATGAATACTGAATTCGAAAATGTCAATACCACAACCATCATCCCTAACTTACAAACCGAGCCCGGGCAGATAGAGTCGCTTCCATTGGAGCAGAACTTCATCGGGGCCTCGGCTTCCGAATCAGGAGGTGTATTCCCACCGGATCCTACCGGCGCGGTAGGGCCAAACCACTACTTGCATTCGGTTAACTCCATTGTCAAGATCTTCGACAAGACAGGAACTCTGCTTGTAGGACCTGTGTCCCTTGCGAGTTTCCTGGGAATTCCTTCGAACAGTGGGGATCCTATCGTTCTTTACGATCAACTGGCCGACCGCTGGGTGGTTAGTGAATTCGGATCTTTGAACAACTCACTTGCTATTGGTGTTTCTGTTACCAACGACCCAACCGGGGCGTACAACGTATGGCAGTACCAGTTCTCAGGATTTCCGGATTACCCAAAATACGGGGTATGGCATGACGGATACTACGGAACGGTAAACCTGAATGGTCAGACCACACAAGGATTCGTTATGGAAAGAGACGTGATGCTAGCTGGAGGTGCAAACCCCCAGATACTGATCTTCAACCTTCCGCAGATCGTTGTGAACCCAAACCAGGTTAAGAGTCCGGCAGCTGTAAACCTGACAGGAACAGTTGTAGATCCAAATGCACCGGGTTATATTGTCTATCTTCAGGATGACGGTTGGACAGGCGCGATCACCTTCGATCACCTGAAGATATGGGAAATAGAAATGGACTGGAGTAATCCTCCGGCTTCGACAATTTCGGCTCCCCTTGAGCTTGCCACCGATCCTTTCGATGCTGGTGAATTGTTCGGAAATGGTAATGGAGCCTTATTCCAGCCGGGAACCAATCAGCGATTGGCAGCTCACGGAGGTATTGTTTCCTTCGGAGCTAACTACCGCGATTTCGGAGCTCATAATTCATTCCTGATTACTTTCAACACCTTTATCGACGGAAACATGACAGGTGGTATCCGTTGGATCGAATTGAGAAACGACAATGTGAATCCGTGGAGTATCTACCAGGAAGGAACCTATTCTATCGCTGACGGACACAGCCGTGTGATGAGTAGTGGCGCAATGGACGCTGCCGGGAATATCGCCCTAGGGTATACCACCGGAAGTAACACCTTGGCGCCATCGCTAAGATACACCGGAAGATATGACGGAGATCCACTCGGAGATATGACCGTTGCCGAAACCATCATCATCGATGGCCCCGGTGTACGTACAAACAGTAACCGATATGGTGACTATTCCCACATGACCATGGATCCGGACAACTTTACGTTCTGGTTCACTTCCGACTATTTCTCTTCAAACAACCAATGGAGAACCCAGGTAGCTTCGTTTACTCTTTCCGGCGGTTTCGCAAATGACGTAGGTGTGAATGATATCATTCAGCCGGAGAATGGCCTGCTTACGAATGCAGAAACTGTAGAGGTTAGTTTGAGGAACTTCGGAACGGCCACACAAACGAACATTCCACTTGAACTTCGTGTGGATGGCAACCTGATCGCTACCGAGAACTATGTGGGATCTGTAGCGCAAAACGCTACCGATACCTACACCTTTACTGCCACTGTAGACCTTTCCAACCCAGGGCAGGAATACGATATCGAAGTAACTGCGGTGCTTCCGGGAGACGAATTTAACCCTAATGACACCTTTTCAAAAACAGTGAAGCACTTGCTCGGGAACGACGTAGGAGCACTGGAGATTACTGCTCCTGTCACGGGAATTGGACTGGGTGCTAACGAGACAGTTTCAGTAACTATTAAAAACTTCGGTGCTAATCCACAGTCGAATTTCGATGTACAGTACAGTGTAGATGGTGGTACGCCGGTAGTTGAAACCTTTGCAGGAACTATTAATTCCGAAGAAGAGGTAAACTACGATTTCACTCAAACCGCAGATTTTTCGGATCTGGGAACTTATACTGTCACTGCGAAGACTTCTTTAGGTGGTGACCAGGATACTGCTAACGATGAGACAACTGTCATGATTGAGAACCAGATCTGTATGCCAAGTGCCGACTGTTCATTTGGTGACGGATTCCGGTTGTTCTCTATCGAAGAGATCAATAATGCTTCAGGATGTGAGGGTTATGGAAACTTTACTAACCAGGTTGCAAACCTCGAAGCAGGTACAACTTATGATCTAACCGTAACTACCGGTTATGGAGATCAGCATATTACCGTATGGATCGACTTCAATGATGATTTCATCTTTGCCGCTAACGAGCGTGTGGTTATCGACTACGTGATCGCGCCCGGCCAAGGTGCAGGAACTTATACAGAAACCTTCGACCTTGTTGTACCAGCGAACGCCAATCCGGGAGCTCACTTCATGAGAGCTAGATCGAATTGGCAGGATACTGTTCCGGCTGCCTGTACACTGACCCAGTATGGTGAAACAGAAGATTACACGGCGAACATCGGTGTTCTTAGTGTGAACGATCACTCTATCCGAAACGGAGAGTTACTGGTTGTCACTAAGCCTAATAACCAGTTCGAGGTAACCCTGGACACAGATTTCGACGGTGGAGTTTATCTTGGTGTTTACAATATGCTCGGACAGGAACTTGGGTTCAATAAGAGAATACCTAAGATCAACGGTCAGTACAAACTGAACCTTGATATGTCTAAACTTGCGAGTGGCGTATACCTTCTTAAGGTGGGTGGACAAACCACTACAGCGTTTCAGACTGCGAGGATCATTGTAAAATAATCCTTCACGATAAGTATATAAAAGGCGGCCATTCGGTCGCCTTTTTTGATTTAAAATTTTCTGAAACTTTCGGGATTCTGCAGAAATATGGATATCTTGTATACCTTCAAATAAAAAATTCTATGAAACGAAATTACTTACTTCTACTAGCCGGTTTATTCACTTTCGTATTTTCTCATGCACAATCTGAATTCCAGGCTGCCAGCATCGAATACGGTACATTTTTAGGGGAAACCCTGCCTTTCAGGGATTATCCAACCGTGGAACCAGTAACGGACATGGGCGATCCGATTGTGATCCGAAACAATATGCGAAGAGCACCAAAATCGAATCCGGATGCACTTCCCTTGGGCCCGGATCCACTGGCACAGCAGGCTGAACCTACGCGAACTTCCAGGGAAATCCTTACGAATTTCATCGGAACAAACCGTTCCGAAGCAGGAAATGCCTTACCACCGGACCCATCAGGAGCCGTAGGACCTAACCATTACGTTCACGGTGTGAACGTGATCATAAAGATATTTGACAAAAGCGGAAATGTTCTTGCAGGACCGACCTCCCTGAGTACTTTTCTTAATTCAGGGAATAATGACGGAGATCCAATCGTAATGTACGATCAGCTCGCCGATCGTTTTTTTGTGAGTCAGTTCAGGCAAAGTGACGATGCTTTGATCATCGGAGTTTCCACAACTCCTGATCCTACCGGAACCTATAACCTATACAGCTTTCCGCTGGATGCGTTCCCGGACTATCCGCACTATACGGTTTGGCCCGACGCCTATTACCTTACGGCAAACAAATTCACAGGTAACAGGATCTTTGCACTCGACAGGGCGGCCATGATAGCAGGAGATCCGAATCCAACAATTATAGGTTTCAACCTGCCCGGGGTGGTTTTTAATCCTAACACGGTTTTCAGTCCAGAACCGGCTAACCTGGTTGGAACGGCTTCACCAGCCAATGTTCCGGGATACATCGTGTATCTTCAGGATGATGCATGGTCCGGTGTGAGTTTCGACCATATTAAGATCTGGGAGATCGATGTTGACTTTGTGACTCCCGGTAATTCAACCATATCGGCACCGTCATTGATAGCTGTTCAGCCTTTTGACGGAACTTTTTTCCCATTCAGCGTGGGAGATGTAGGACAGCCTGCTACATCTCAAAAGTTAGACAGCCAGGCGGGGATCATTTCTTATATGGCGAATTACAGGAGCTTTGGAACGCATAACTCCTTCCTTGTAAACTTCAATGTAGACGTTGATGGATCGAACCGCGCAGGCATTAGATGGATCGAGCTTAGAAATACAGGTACCGGTCCATGGTCGATTCACCAGGAAGGAACCTGGACCCGAAATGATGGTGAGAGCAGGTTTATGGGTAGTATGGGGATAGACATGAATGGTAACATCGCTCTGGCCTATAGCAGGGGTAGCACAAGCAATATGGTAGGTCTGTACTATACCGGCCGACTCGAAAGCGATCCGCTCGGACAGATGAGCTTTGAAGAGCAAACGATACAGGAGGGAATTTCGTTTCAGAGTTTCTCGAACCGCTACGGGGATTATTCTCAAATGACCATGGATCCGGATGACGAGACCTTCTGGTTTACCAGTCAGTATTTCCAGTCCGTTAATAATTGGACTACAAAGATCGCAGCCTTTAACCTGGAGAATATCCCGATCCTTGGCAGCGGCGATGCCACAGCGGGTGATGCCGAACTGGCCGTTTCCCCGTTGAACGGTGATGTATATGAAGTTTTCCTGAGTACTACCAGGGAGCTGGGTACTGTTCAATACGAATTGATCGATATCCAGGGAAGGAAAGTTTCAAACGGTGTTCTGAGCCAAAGTGGTACTAATCACAGGAGCACTTTCAATAAAGGCTCTCTTTCTGCAGGAGTATACGTTGTAAGAGCCTTTAATAACTCGAATTTCAGCCTTAGTAAAAAAGTAATCATTAAGTAACCGTTAGAGGTTTTATTGATTAAAAAGCCTTGCCTTCACGGGTAAGGCTTTTGTTTTTTCTGAAAAAGGAATGAACGTTCTGATCGTGGTGAATTGGTTAAATTCATATTGGAGTTTAGTTAAAAAACCACTGATTTATAACGAATTAGTCGATTATTGGATATCTTGTAGAGAATACACAACCCATGAGAGCACTTTATTTGGTTTCCATTTCTCTGATCCTGGCTGTTTCACCTTCAATGTCACAATCGAGCTTTAAGGCATCTTCCATTGAATATGGCACATTCCTGGGCGAGACTAAAGCATTTCGGGACTATGAGACTCTGGTACCCGCCGCTGACCCGGACAATGTTATAGAGATTCGGAATAATATGAGACGACCGGGTAAATCCAAATCGAACGCGCTGCCACTCGGCGCGGATCCTTTAAGTCAAATTAGTTCTCCCACACGTGCCGCCAAAGAGGTATTGGTGAATTTTGTCGGAACATTCATAGGTGAGTCAGGTGGTGCCAGACCACCCGATCCCACAGGTGCCGCCGGACCGAATCACTACGTTCATGGTGTGAATATCAGTATCAAGATCTTCGACAAGAACGGGAATGTCCTGGCCGGACCAACTTCGCTGAGTTCGTTCCTTGGATCCGGGAATAACGACGGTGACCCGATCGTTATGTATGATCAGTTGGCGGATCGTTTTTTTATAAGTCAGTTCAGGACAAGTGACGACGCACTTATCATTGGTGTTTCCACAACGCCAGATCCTACCGGTACTTACTATTTGTATAGCTTTCCCCTTGATTCCTTTCCGGATTACCCCCATTATTCGGTGTGGCCGGATGCCTATTTCCTCACTGCCAATAAATTCATAGGAAATACAACCTACGCCCTGGACAGGCAGGCAATGGTAGCTGGTGAGCCAAATCCCGTGATCATCGGGTTCGACCTGCCCGGTATCGTTTTTAATCCGAATACAGTATTCAGCCCGGAACCTGCTAATTTACTTGGAACTTCGTTTCCGACAGATGTTCCCGGTTATATTGTATACCTGCAGGACGATGCCTGGTTTGGGGTTTCCTTCGATCATGTCAAGGTATGGGAGATCGAGCCGGATTTTGCAAACCCTGGAAATTCAACCATTTCGGCACCTTCCCTGATAGCTGTACAGCCTTTCGACAGTATCTTTTTTTCAATTACTGAAGGTGATGTCGGTCAGCCTCTGACGTCCCAGAAACTGAGCAGCCAGGCCGGGATCATTTCCTATATGGCAAATTACAGGAGTTTTGGGACCCATAATTCCTTTATTGTTAATTTCAATGTAGACGTGGATGGAAACAACAGGTCTGGGATTCGATGGATAGAACTGCGAAATACCGATACTGGTCCATGGAGTGTTCACCAGGAAGGAACCTGGACGAGAGATGACGGAGAGCATCGATTTATGGGTAGCATGGGTATCGATATTAATGGAAATATTGCCCTGGCCTACAGCCGGGGGAGTGTGAATAATGCCGTTGGACTTTACTATACAGGACGATTGGAAAGTGATCCCTTGGGCCAGATGAGTTTCGAAGAACAACTCATACAGGAAGGATTGGGTGTGCAGCTGGGGACGAACCGCTACGGCGATTATTCGCAGATGACCATGGACCCCGACGGTGAGACTTTCTGGTTCACCTCGCAGTACTTTATGGCGATAAACCAATGGACCACCAAGATCACTGCGTTTAACCTGGAGAATATTCCTTTACTCGGAAATGCTGATAGCTTTACCGGTGAGTCCGAATTATTGGTCTACCCACGTGATGAGGAGGTTTATGATATGGTACTTCGGAATACGGCCGATCTGGGTGAACTTAAATATGAATTGATCGATATTCAGGGAAGAATGGCCACACAGTCAAGGCTGGAAAGAAGCACGGATGGTTATCACGGTTCGTTTAGCAAGGCTACTCTGGCGAAAGGGGTGTACGTGGTGAGAGTATCTAATAATGCGACTTTCAGCCTAAGCAAAAAAGTTATCATCGAATAAGTATTTCCGAATAGGGTGGTTTGCCGAATTATTTCTTCTGAAGCAGTGCCATATAGAATCCGTCGTATCCACTATCCGCCGGCGATATTTTTTCCTCACGAACGAGTTTGAAACCCTTACCTTCTTCCGAAGCAAGGAATTTTACCACTTGCTCCTCATTTTCCGAAGGCAAAATGGAACAGGTCGCATACAGTAGATCACCTCCGGCTTTTACCATTCTCGAATAGCTCTTCAGGATCTCCTGCTGAGTGGTGCGGATCTCGTCGAGGAATTCCGGGGAAAGCTTCCATTTACTGTCCGGGTTTCGTCTTAAGACCCCCAAACCTGTACACGGAGCATCGATAAGCACCTTATCTGCCTTGTCAATGAGTTTTTTTATAGCTTTGGAAGAATCAATATGCCTGGTTTCCACGTTGTGTGCCCCGTTTCTACGCGCACGGCGTTTTAGTTCAGTGAGTTTGAAATCGTGGATGTCCATGGCGATCAACTGTCCTTTATTCTCCATCAAGGCAGATAAATGCAGGCTTTTTCCTCCGGCACCGGCACAGGCGTCTACGACGCGCATACCTGGCTTTGGATTCAGCATATGGGCCACACGCTGTGACGACGCATCCTGAACTTCGAACCATCCGTCCTTAAAGGCCTTGGTAGTGAACACATTGGCTCGTTCCGTAAGTTTCAGCCCAAGTGGCAGATTTTCCAGGGGTTCGGTTTCAATACCTTCCTCTGAAAGTGATTTCCTAAGTTGTTCCCTTGTCGTTTTAAGGGAATTTGTGCGAAGCACTACTTCGGCCAACGAATTGAGCGCATGTAACTCGCGATCCCAACGATCACCCAGTTCTTTCTGTCCGAGCTCATCCAACCAGTCGGGAATGGATTCTCGAAATTTCCTGATCTTCGAAAGTTCGTCAAAACGTCCTTTTATACGTCTCTCGGGGGTTCCTTCAAATTGCGGCCAGTCCGGCAACCTGATGCCTTTCAATACTGCCCAAACGGCGAAAAGGCGAAAGAGGTTTGGCCTTGTAAACGGCTCCCCGGCGTCCGCAATTTCAGCATACAGTCGTTTCCAGCGTACAATATCGTAAGTTGTTTCAGCAATAAAACCACGATCCCTGGCTCCCCAGCGCTTGTCGCGTTTCAGGGTGTGCCGGAGTACCTTATCGGCCTGTTTACCTTCATTAAAAATCTTGTGAAGGGAATCGACAGTTGCGAATACTAAATTTCGGTGTAATCTCATCAATGCGAATTGGTTGGCAAAGGTATCACAATGCTATGAATAGTTTTATTTACTTTTGGCAAAAATTATCCATGCGCTACTTATTATTGCTTCTTCTTATCATTTCTTTTGCTTCCTGTAACATCAACGGTTCCAGGGAATTTACTTCGGTAGAGATTACCCCTGTTTTCCGTGATAGTCTGAGTATTCGCGCCATAGCCCCTGTGGATCCGGCTCGAGTGTGGTTTGCGGCCAATACGGGTAGGGTAGGGCTGATCGACAGTCTTACTCCAAAACTGGCTAATATCAAGTACGAGGAAACTGTCCTGGCTTTTCGCTCCATAGCTACATCAAGGAACTCGGTATTTGTTTTGAGCATTGCTAGTCCGGCTGTGTTGTACAAGATTGGGTACGACGGGGAATCGGCCTCCAATATTGAAAAAGTTTACTTCGAAGAAGGAGAAAATGTTTTTTACGATTCCATGGCGTTCTGGAATGAAAAGGAAGGTATTGCCATGGGGGATCCAACCGATGGTTGCCTGTCGGTCATAATCACCCGGGACGGAGGGAATAAATGGACAAAATTGTCGTGTTCTTCCTTACCTGAGACCGAAAAAGGCGAGGCGGCCTTTGCTGCCAGCAACTCGAATATTGCCATAGTCGGTGATCACGCCTGGCTGGTTTCCGGGGGAAAACGTGCCAGGGTATTTCATACTCCCGACAAAGGCAAGACCTGGGAAGTGTTCAATACGCCGATCATCCAGGGCAAGGCGATGACAGGAATCTACTCGGTGGATTTCCACGATGAGAACCATGGGATCGTATTTGGCGGGAACTGGGAGGATAAGGCGTATAATGAGGGCAATAAGGCGATTACCTCTGATGGTGGCAGGACCTGGAAACTGATTAGCAATGGTGCGGGCCCCGGTTATCGTTCATCCGTGCGCTATGTGCCCGGTTCGGAAGGGAAGGGGGTAGTAGCAGTTGGTTCTCCCGGAATCTCCTACAGCCCGGATCGAGGGGAAAGCTGGGTGGAATTATCTTCCGACGGATTCTATGCTATCGAGTTCGTGAATGATTCCATTGCGTTCGCATCGGGGCAGAACAAGATATCCCGGCTGATCTTCAAATAAAAAAGCGTGAAACTCCCGCTTAGATTATGGTCGGCCACCACCTCTTCGTTGCCGTAATTTGTCCATCAGAATTCTCCTGAAATCATCTTCAGCCTTCCTGAGTTTGAGTATCTTCTGTGGCGGGATCACGCCGTCCAGATCCGAGATCAATTGTTTGTAGTGCTCTAGCTGAGTAGCCTTGAAATCGATCATTCTGTCAATAAGTTGTTTGGCTTGCTCATCGCTCATTTCCTCAACATTTCCGCGAAGAAGTTTCGAGATCTCCTTTCGTTCTGCCCTCCTCGTGGCATCCTGTTCCTTATCGAACTTATTGTAAATAGGCCAGAATTTCTGTGCCTCTTCGGGCGTGAGATCCAATTCCTGGGTAATATGGGCAGTCTTCAGCGCTTCTATTTGGTCGTTGTTGTGTCGTTGCGCCTGTATTCCGGTCGTAACGAGAAGTATTAAGATCAGTATTCTTTTCATCTTATTCGATTAATGAAGTTTCATCAAAGTTTTCCAACAGGTATGTTTCGAGCTGCTCATCGGAGATGACTTCCGAAGGAATATTGATCTCAGATAGTTCATCTTCGGCCAGCAAGGCCATGACCTCGTATGAGCTAAGGTCTATACCACCGTTTTCGATATATTCTTCCACCTCGTTTGCCGAAAGTTCGTCCAGGCTCATTTCACCTGATCTCCCCCACAGTGAGATAAGCAATAAGAGTGAAGCAGCGATACCCGAAACATAGATCAGGGTTCGTTTGCTGAATAACGGGATCACCTTGGGCTCTGTATTTACCTCCAGCCTGTCGACAACCCGGTCTTCCAGGCTGTCAAAGTAGGTGTTGGGAACCCTCAGCCCGTTGGATTCGGGCAGGTTTTCCTCCATGATCCTGAGCATCATCCGGTCTTCGAAGTTCTCGAAATAACCTTCCGGCGTATTCATCCCTGTATTGTTCGTTTTATCTTTCATCTGTTAGTTCGACACACTTTAGCTCAAAAGGTTTCATTGTCCTTCAGGTAAGCGGTTATTTTCTTAACCGCAACATGGTAACTACTCTTAAGACCTCCAACAGAAATCTCCAGGATTTCCGAAAGCTGCTCGTAGGTGTGATCCTCGAAGTACTTCATATTGAAGATCAGTTGCTGCCTTTCAGGCAAGGAGGCAATTGCCTTTTGCAGGTTTAACTCTA